>JBAXRP010000271.1:0-5904 GCA_037131145.1 Bacteroidota bacterium | reverse complement strand
AGAAGATTGAGAAGATTGAGAAGATTGAGAAGATTGAGAAGATTGAGAAGATTGAAATGATTGAAAAGATTGAGATGATTGGATGGATTGGGTTTTTAATTGTGTTATATGTTGCCGGAAAAAGATAAAAAAGAGATTGTGAGGGCGATGTTTAATGACATTTCGCCGAAATATGATTTTTTGAATCACTTTTTATCGTTTGGTATTGACCGGCTTTGGAGAAAGAAACTTGTTAAACTCCTCCGTCAATCAAAACCTTCAGAAATACTTGATGTGGCAACAGGAACCGGCGATCTCGCTTTGGCTGTTGCAAAAATAAATCCACTAAAAATTATTGGGATTGATATTTCGGAACAAATGCTTGATATAGGCCGCTCGAAACTTATCAAGCCAGGTCTTGATAAGTTGATCTCTTTTCAGCAGGCTGACGCCGAACAGATTCCATTTCCCGACAATTCATTCGATGCAATAACAGTAGCATTCGGCGTTCGCAATTTTGAAAATCTCGAATTAGGAATCAGTGAAATGCGACGCGTTCTTCGCCCGGGCGGATGGATGTATATTCTGGAGTTTTCGCATCCGCAATTATTTTATATCAAAAAATTATACCACTTGTATTCCCGCTTTTTTATTCCTTCTGTGGGGCGGTTGATTTCAGGAAACAACCAGGCTTATAGCTATCTTCCTGAATCTGTGGCAGCCTTTCCTTACGGTCAGAAATTTGTTGAAATTATTGAAAAACAGGGGTTATTCAAGGTCTCTTTTATTCCCCTGAGTATGGGTATCGCTTCCATCTATTACGGACAAAAATAAAACCGGCAATCCGGCGTTATAGTTGTTCAGATAAAGAATTTTGATCCCGTTGAAAATTCATCTTTTTTACTGCTCCTTACTGATTTTGCTTGTATCAGGATTTCCATTTACCGGGAAAAGCCAACGGGCAGTTGTACTGAATATGCCAATGTACGACCAGGAATTGTTTCATTTCGGTTTTGTGCTTGGAATTAATGTAAGTTATGCGTCTGTTCGTCCAATCGCTGATCTTCAATCAAGAAATTTTGATTCCACATTTATACCCGATATTCTTCCTATGCCCGATTCGGCAAAGGTATTGGGGATAACTTCATCGCCCATTCCTGGCTTTGTTGTCAGCATTATGGCAAATATGCAGATAGGCAAGCATTTTGAACTTCAGTTTGTTCCATCGCTTTCTTTCGGCGACCGGACATTAAATTACGATTTAGAAACCTATCAGTATCGTCCGGGAAATCCTAATCCGGTTCAGCGAGTGAATATCATCAAGAAAATTCCTTCAACCTATATCAATTTTCCCATCGAAATAAAGTACAGAGCTGTCAGGTACAATAATTTTCGGCCTTATCTTTTAACGGGCATTCAGTATTCACTCGACCTTGCTTCCAACGCAAAAAAAAGAGAACAAAAGAACAGTAATGAAAAAGTGATTAAGTTTAATCAGAACGACATCTACATTGAAGCCGGCGTTGGGTTTGATTTTTACAACGGATGGTTCAAGCTTGGAATTGAGTTGAAAATGATGTACGGATTGATGGATGTGCTGAAACGCGAAAACAATATCTATACCGAATCGCTCGAAAAGGTAAATTCTAAAATTTTCCAATTGTCATTCAGCTTCCAATAACCTTGTAGTACCTTCATTTTTCTTACCTTTGCCCGTTTAATTAAACTTTCATGAACAGAGTAGCTGTGTTCCCGGGTTCCTTTGATCCCCTCACACGGGGGCATGAATCAATAATCATAAGATCGTTGCCGCTTTTCAGCAAAGTGATTGTTGCCATTGGCGAAAATTCCGGTAAGCGTTCCTATTTTTCGCTGGAACAAAGAATAACCTGGCTGAAACAGGTTTTTCAGGGTGAAGAGAGGGTTGTGGTTGAATCCTATTCCGGGCTGACTGTGGATTTTTGCCAACGTACAGGCGCACAATATATCTTACGTGGTTTGCGAACTTCTGCCGACTTTGAATTTGAGCGTGGAATTGGTCAGATTAACAGGCTTATGTATCCCGAAATTGAAACTGTTTTCTTGTTAACCCTTCCTGAATATACCTCCCTGAGTTCCTCTATTGTGCGCGACATCATCATGAACGGCGGAGAAGTCAGGCAGTTTATCCCGGAAAGCATTTACCCTCTACCATCTTCCCAACGAGGAGATAGCGGAAAGGGCGTGTCATTTAAACCAAAATTATGAGGGTATTATTGATTGTCATTTTTGCCTTTGTCAATTTAACTGTTTGCTTTGCGCAAAAAACTGTAATCAACGGAATCGCTCCCGGCGCCGAACTGAAAAGCATAACGCTCACAACGCCAGCCGACCTTATTACCTTCCGGGATATGCCGCTTGTTAATTCCACTGTTGATTCAACAGGACATTTTTCCTTAACGGTAAATCTAACCGAAACCAGATATGCAATTATTTCAATTGATTTTCATAAAGCAGAACTTTTTCTGGAACCTGGTAAAGTATATGATCTGCGGATTGCGCCAATGAAATATGATGAATATACAGAAGTGAATCCATTCATACAGTCGCAGAAACTTGCTATCGAACTTGCCGGCGCCGACGCGGATGAATTAAACACAGTGATCTCAGCCTTCAATTCCGTTTACAGCGGATTTTTAATGGAAAATTTCAACGCCTTGTACCGCGATCGCAACAAAGCAATTCTCGATACATTCAGAATAAAACTCAACCAGAATTTCGGCGCTTTTAAAAATCCGTACTTTATCAGCTATGCAACCTATAAATTTGCCTCGCTTGAACAATTAACCCGGTACCATAGCCAGGCTCAACTTGCAAAGAAGTACTTTACCGAACCGCCGGTATTGTATAATAACCTTGAATACATGGATTTTTTCAACAATTTTTTTTCAAAATACTTGTCAGCCTCATCCAATATTCTGCGCAAACTCGATTACAGAACTATGCTCCGGGGCGCTGCTCCCTATACATCTCTGATGAAAGCCCTGGCAACCGATTCGTTGTTAAAACCTGAACAGTTGCGCGAATTGGTTTTGCTGAAAGGAATGATGGAGTTTTATAATTCCCCGGACTATAACAATGATGAGGTTATGGCTGTTATAAAAAGTGTTGGCGAAAAGAGCAAATATTCCGAAAACCGTACGATTGCTGACAATATTATTTACATTCTCACCCGACTCAAACCGGGTACTCAGGCGCCGGAATTTACCCTTACCGACCGCAATCAAAAGCCTTTTTCACTGAAAAGCCTGCTCGGCAAACCGGTTGTTCTTAATTTCTGGACCACTTATTGTGAAGGATGTCTTGCTGAAATGGATTTGATTAAGCCTCTGTTCGATAAATACCGCGAACAGGTTCATTTTGTAAGCATTTCAGCAGATAAATATTTCATCAAGATGTTGTATTTCATCAACCTGAAGAAAGATTATATATGGACGTTTCTCAATACCGGCGACCAATCGGCGGTATTGATTGACTATGATGTGAGGACCTATCCTTTGTTTGTTTTGATTGACAAGGAAGGTAAAATTTTCAAATATCCCGCAGGTTTACCCGGCAACGGGCTGGAAGCCGATCTGCAAAAATTATTAGTAAGGTAAAACAAAGTCATGTTTGATTTTTTCAAAAAGATGCTGGGGAACAAATCCCAGCGAGATATCAGGCTAATCAACCCCCTGGTTGATCAGGCGCTGGTAGCCTGGGAACAGGTCAGAGGATTGTCCAACGATGAATTAAGAGCAAAAACCATCGGTTTCAGGGAGCGCATCGCCGCTTACCTTGCCGACAAAGAAAAGGAAATCGCGGATCTTAAGGAACAGCTTACCTCAGATGACATTGAGATTGATGAGAAAGAGAAAATGTACGGCATTCTCGACAAGCTCGACAAGGAGTCCTACGATCTTACTCAGGAGGTTCTTATAGAGATTCTTCCCGAAGCCTTCGCAGTGGTAAAAGATACCGCCCGCCGGTTTTTTGAAAATGATTATCTCGAAGTGTCTGCAACTCAATTCGACCGAGACCTTGCTGCGAAAAAAGCCAATGTTGAGATTGACGGCGAAATTGCGAGGTTTCAGAACAGTTGGACTGCCGGAGGCAACATGATAAAGTGGGATATGATCCACTACGACTGCCAGCTCATTGGCGGTGTTGTGCTGCATGAGGGAAAAATTGCTGAAATGGCAACCGGTGAAGGAAAAACGTTGGTGGCTACACTGCCAATGTATCTGAATGCTTTGCCTGGTAAGGGAGTTCATATTGTCACCGTTAACGACTACCTCGCCAAACGCGACTCCGAATGGATGGGTCCGCTGTTTGAATTTCATGGTTTAAAAGTTGATTGCATTGACCGTCATGAACCAAACTCTCAACCTCGCCGCGACGCCTATCTTGCCGATATTACTTATGGTACAAACAATGAGTTCGGCTTCGACTACCTTCGCGATAACATGACGAGCAACCCCGAAGAGATGGTTCAACGTCCGCACAACTATGCTATCGTTGATGAGGTTGACTCCGTTTTGATTGATGATGCGCGAACGCCGTTGATTATTTCCGGACCTACTCCCAAAGGCGATAATCAGTTATTTGACGACCTGAAACTCAATGTCACGAAACTTTACAACGCGCAGCGAAACCTTGTCACCAAGTTGCTTTCTGAGGCAAAATCGCTTTCCGATAATCAGAAGAACGACGATAACATGAAAAAAGCCGGCGAGCAACTGTTACGCGCTCATCATGGTCTTCCAAAGAACAAAGCTCTGATCAAGTTCCTCAGCGAATCGGGTATGAAGGCGTTGCTTCTCAAAACCGAAAACTTCTACCTCGCCGAACAGGCAAAAAACATGCATATCATTGATGACGAACTCTTTTTTGTGATTGATGAAAAGAACAATACCATCGAATTAAGGGAAAAAGGAATTGATCTCTTAACCCAATCTTATGAAGATCCTCATTTCTATATCCTCCCGGATATCGGTTCGGTAATTGCCGATCTTGAAAAACAGAAACTTTCCGACGAAGAGAAGTTAGAACGGAAAGATACATTGATGCGCGATTATTCCATTAAAACCGAGCGCGTTCATACCGTTAACCAGTTGATCAAAGCCTACGCTCTGTTTGAAAAGGATGTTGAGTATGTGGTGATGGACAACAAGGTTAAAATCGTTGACGAGCAAACCGGACGTATCCTCGAAGGACGGAGGTATTCCGACGGATTGCACCAGGCAATTGAAGCTAAAGAGAATGTGAAAATTGAGGCTGCAACCCAAACTTATGCCACTGTCACCCTTCAGAACTATTTCCGCATGTATAAAAAACTTGCAGGTATGACCGGCACTGCAGAAACTGAAGCGGGGGAGTTGTGGGATATCTATAAACTTGATGTGGTTGTTATCCCTACAAATAAAAAGATCGTCCGCGACGACCGGGAGGATCTTGTTTATAAAACCAAGCGGGAAAAATTCAATGCTGTTATAGAGGAGATTGAAAAGTTGGTGCAAGCCGGAAGACCCAGCCTCGTTGGGACAACATCGGTTGAAACATCAGAGCTTCTGAGCCGGATGCTGAAGCGAAAAAACATTCCGCATAATGTTCTTAATGCCAAGTTACATGCCCGTGAAGCGGATATTGTAGCCGAAGCCGGTCGCGCTGGCACTGTCACCATAGCTACAAATATGGCAGGTCGCGGCACCGACATCAAACTTGGTCCCGGCGTGAAGCAGGCAGGCGGTTTGGCAATAATTGGAACCGAGCGGCATGAATCTCGTCGCGTTGACCGCCAGTTACGCGGTCGCGCAGGCAGGCAGGGAGATCCGGGAAGTTCCCAATTCTTCGTTGCGGAATATGCTATCCTGACATGAAAACTGTTGACTATCTCTGGGACTTCAT
>JBAXRP010000270.1:0-5942 GCA_037131145.1 Bacteroidota bacterium | reverse complement strand
TGTAACAATGACGGTCAATCCAATCCTGGCGGTTAGTATTACTATCAGCGCATCAGCAAATCCTGTAAGCAATGGAACCACTGTTACTTTCACTGCAACCCCATCCAATGGAGGTTCGACGCCATTCTACCAATGGAAGGTGAACGCCACGGATGTAGGATCCAATAATGCTGTTTATTCCTATATCCCGGTCAACGGCGATGCAATCACGTGTAGTCTGACTTCCAACCTGGCTTGTATCACAGGAAATCCAGCTACATCCAATACAGTGGTTATGACTGTCACCGGCATTCCAATAACCACTACTGTCACCGGAACCGTGACCGGAACTGTATGTTACAATGCAACTCAGACAATTAGTGTAGCAGGAGGCGCAACTACTTTTATTGTTCAAACCGGAGGAAACGTGACCATGATTGCCGGGCAGAATATTCAATATTTTCAAGGCACGAAGGTGGATCCGGGAGGATATATGATTGGTAAAATTGCTCCCGGCGGACCATTTTGCGGAGGAAAATCTCCTTCAATTGCTTCAGTTGTCAATGGAGAAGAGGAACTTCCTGGCATTTCAGAAAAATCATCTTTCAGAGTCTATCCTAATCCAACCACCGGAACCTTTATTCTGGAACTTACAGGTTCCATTGAATCTGAAAATAACAGCATTGAAATTTGCGGAATGAGAGGTGAAAAAATTCTTTCAAAGGATCTGTCAATAGCGCGAAAGCATGAGTTTTCACTCTCAGGAATGGCTGATGGAATATATTTTATCCGGGTGATTTTTGCGAATGGCGCTGAAACATTAAAAATCATTAAACAATAGAATATTTCATCTTTAATTATCTTCCCAACGGGATGAAATCGTGCACCTACGATTAGCGAGATGCACGATTTTATCCCGTTTTTTTTATAACAGTTTTGATGTAAATGAACTGACGAGCTATCCCTTTTTCCTGAATTTAATCTGCTCAGAAAATTCAATGATTTTGCGAAGGGTATCGTGAAGAAGTGTCAGATAAAGTCCGAAAGACATTAACCAGATAACCCAGAAATTGAACCAGAAGGTCTCTATTTTCCATGATCCGATTATCTTTACCGGCGCGTAAAAATGGGCGTTGCCTGTGTGCGATTCCGGATCCATAAAGATTGGCTCATATTTCCTGATCAATCTCCCTTCTCCTTCAATAATTTTATTCTCAGCGCCCTTATTTTTGACAAGGTCGGCAATGTTTTCATTGTAATAATCCTGCTTAAACCGGTAAACGCCATCGTTCCCCATCACACTTTTCAGGTTTTCGTAAATGGCGTCGCTTTTCGCTGAAACTGCTGTAATTCCCGAAGAATAAAACCGACTTAATGAATCGAGGTAAATCTTTGCAGAAACTATGGTTGAGTCGTCAAACAGCGCTGGACTCAGATTTTTCATCATTGAAAAGGGTTTGCAAGCGCTCCCCTTCTGAAGCGCCGGGATTTCGTTATTCAGGATAGCAAACATATTGGCGGTTTTCGCCTTGTTTTCGCGTTTGAATAAATTCCGCGAGCATTCGTCAAGTTCCGATTTCAGCGTTGGAATTACGAAAGCGGTGATGTACTTGTAGCGCGAAATTTCCTTTTCCAACGGGAAAAATGCTTTTTCGTATTCGTTGGCGCTGAATTGTTTCACAGCGAGAGCCTCGAAAGTCCAGCGTGAAGTCATCATATTTCCGACAAGCGGAACATGCTCTCGCGATGAAATTGAAGGATTGAGGTAATCGAATGGCACAATAGTTCCACTCAGAAGAAGTTGCGGAACCAGAATAAACGGTATAAGGATATAAATTGCAACCACTGAATTGAGCCCGGCGGAAATATTTAATCCTACAAGATTGGCAAAGCAGGAGGTGGCAAACAGGATAAGCCAGTAGGAGAGGGTCATGCCGTGAATGCCAAGAATCAGATTTCCCGCAACCACATAAAGCAAAGACTGAATACCGGAAAGCGCGAACAGCATGATGATCTTTGAGTTTATGTAACTGAACCTGCTGAGATTCAGGAAAGCTTCGCGTTTCAGTATTCGCCGGTCTTTGATAATCTCTTCGGCGCTCACCATCATTCCGAGGAAAAGCGAAACCACAACGCTCATAAACAGGTAAGGAACCAGGTTCCTGTTGTCGCTGAACAAATATTGATCCCCAAATTTGTATCTTGTAAGTATGGCGAGCATTGCAGCAAGGAATGGCGCTTCGAGCAGGTTGATCAGCATGTACTGGCGATTGGTAATTTTTGACAGCAGGTTTCTTATGCTGAAAATCCTGAACTGTTTGAAAAGTCCCGGAATCTTGAAATAACTTCCTGGCGCTTCGCTTTTTGCCTCCCTGATTTCCAGTTTCGGTTGAATATGCTCCCTGAACAAATTATACCACTCTTTTGGCGTGTTTTTTCTATTGCCTGTGAAGCGACCGTATTCATTGATAATTTTTGTTTCGGTTATCTGAAGCAACTGTTCCGGGTTCACATATCCGCAACTCTGACACTCGCTTTCATCAGGATTCACATGGTTCCCGGCGCGTTTGAACCATGTAAGGGCGTCAATTGGATTTCCATAAAAAATCGGATAGCCGCCCTTATCCATGATCAACAGTTTGTCGAAAAGTTTGTAGATATCAGATGATGGCTGATGAATATTAACAATCACGAGTCTGCCTTTCAAGGTTTGCTCCTTCAGCAGAAGCATCACCATTTCCGAATCCATTGAAGAAAGACCGCTGGTAGGTTCATCGGCAAAGAGTACCGATGGTTCGCGAATCAGTTCGAGAGCGATGTTTAGCCGTTTTCGCTGACCGCCGCTGATAAACTTGTTGATTGCATCGCCCACCGTAAGATTACGGGTTCCTATCAGATCAATATCCATCAAAACGCGCATCACCGAACGGATGATCTTCTTTTCGGAGAAATCGCGGAAGCACAGTTTCGCATTATAATAGAGATTCTGGAATACAGTCAGCTCTTCAATCAGCAAATCATCCTGTGGAACAAAACCAATTATCCCCTGAAGTCTGGCTTTATCCTTTTCGAGGTCGTAACCATTGATTAAAATCTGCCCGCTATTGAGTTTCAGGTTGCCGTTAAGAACATTGAGCAGAGTTGATTTCCCAACGCCGCTACCTCCCATAACTCCAATCAGTTCCCCCGAAGAGGCGGTAAAACTAAACGGATGTATGCCGTTGCTACTATGTTTGAACCTGTATTCCGCCTCTTTCGCAGTAAATTCAATGCTAACTTTTTTCGACGCCTGAAGAAACCTGGCAGCCACATCGGCATAATATACAGGCGCGATTTTCAGGTTTTTCAGGATGGTTCCGTTTGAAAACACAAACGATCGGTATGGCTTTACGATATGTCCGTTGAGAAAAAGTTCGTCATTTCCAAGGTACCTGCATATCATGGTTCGTATTGAAGGAACAAAAAGAATAAATAATTTTCCGCTTAGATGTTCACGATACAGGTACTTTTTTCCCTTAGATATTTCGTTTTTTTCACCGCTGATAATTAAAAGATGATCCGGATGTACCAGCGAACCCAATGGATCGGTGATAAATGCTACGGCGTCGTTAAATTCCTGGTCGGGGGAATTGAAGGATTCTTTAAAAATTTTCAGATAAGCGGCAAACCTTTCATCTTCACTTGTTAATTTATCCCCGTTTTCGCGGGCTAAATCATCAAGAAATTCCAGAAATTTGATAAAGACAATAGTTCGGTCTCTCGCTGTAAGTTGTTTTTTTATTCTTTGACAAATTGAATTTGTTTTTTCAAGAACATCTGAATTCTGAATTTCTGTATCTTCCGGCTGATGAAATAGCAGCAATTCATCAAAAAGCTTTAAATATTCGTCAAGTTCCTGATAATTCAGATGTTGACTCAGATACGATTCAAGAATTTTGCGTGAGTTTTCAGAAATGCGCTTTTTTACAGATGCTGCTATGATGGCGAAAAGTTGCACCAGCGCCATCAGGATGGGCTCGGACATTATGAGATGGTTTTAAATTCTCTCAAATATACATTATTTCAGTTGGCAGTTTACTGTAGTCAAAAATATTTACATCAGATGAAAAGCAAACATTTTAGCCCGCTCCGAAAAGTTGCGCCATAATTAATATTTGGCAAAAGCCCGGTATATCACCAGCCTGAATTGTCATGACCTTAAGGTCGTGGTAATTGATAAACAGATAGTTACTGGGCTTTAGTCCAAATTGTTTCCTTTTCGGAGATGTCTCAAAATTTATTGTTTTAATGGTCATTTATGGTTTTGTATCTTTGCTCTGATTAAAGAACAGAAGATAGTATATTGACTGATTCATAACTCCATGTATATAGAAAACAAATCGCGGCAAATTGCTCTCATCCTTAGCGCTTCTCTCGCTGGTTTCATGGCGCTACTCGATGGTAATATCGTGAATATCTCTCTCCCATATATCGCACGGTATTTCCAGGTAGGAACCGGTAGCGTTGTTCAGATTATCCTCGTGTATATGGTAGTAATGGCAGGCGCTATGATTATTTTCGGCAAACTGGCAGACCAATATGGCGTTAAAAAGATTTTTATTTCCGGGTTCGTAATATTCACATTGAGTTCTCTTTTATGCGGTTTTGCCGGTTCATTGACGATGCTGCTCGCCGCCCGTGCAATTCAGGCATTGGGCGCCTCCATGCTATATTCGACAGGAATTTCTTTGATCTCGCGGTTTATTCCTCCCCAACGGAGAGGATGGGCTTTTGGGATATTCTCTCCAATGGTTTCCCTGGGGCTGCTGGTTGGGAATCCATTGGGTGGACTGATTACCGGGTTTCTCGACTGGCATTGGATTTTCCTAATCAACGTACCGGTTGGTATTTTTGCAGTTATTCTCGCATGGAAAGCCATTCCAGGAGAGAAGAATTTTAAGAACGACGGCGCGCGGGGTCCATTTGATTTTGCCGGAGCTTTATTGAGCTTTTTTGGATTGGCGTTACTTGTTTTTTGTATTACCCAGTCGCACAAAATGGGATGGAACAACCCCGTCATATTTATTGGCTTTCCTGCCTCGCTGCTGATTCTGATGATGTTTGTTGTTCGCGAGCGCAAAGCGGCAGATCCAATACTTGATCTTACAATATTTCGCCAACGTGATTTCTCAACCGGTATGATTATCTCACTGTCGGGGTATGGGCTGATGGCAGGAAGCGGCGTGTTAATGCCATTCCTTCTTACGTATATGCTGAAAATCAATGTTGAGCATGCCGGATTTATATTGATGACCTTTGCTGTGATATTTAGCGCAATGAGCCCTGTGGCAGGCAACCTTTCCGACCATATTTCAAAAACCCGCCTGATGCAGGCAGGGATGTTCCTCGCATTCGCCGGCGCATTGTTTTTCCTTCTTTTCATGGAACAGATGCATTTGTGGATCGTGTTCCTGTTCCTGATTATTCAAGGGGTTGCTTATGCATTTTTCATTACCCCAAATAATAATTTCATAATGTCAATTGCCGATCCCGAAAAGCAGTCAATCTCCTCCAGCGTTTTCAAACTTTCAACAAACCTGGGTCAGATGATGGGCATAATCCTGATGGAGTTTCTCTTTGCAGTTGCAATGCCGGAAGGGTTTACAGCTAACGAAACTCATGCCGCTTCATTGTCGCCGGAAAATATATCTTCCGGGTTCCGCTGGGCTTATGCAGGCGGCGCATGTATGAGCTTTATTGCTATGATCCTTGCTTTTACCCTTAACGATAAAAAAACCAGGGCGTCGGTAGGGGAGGAGCCGTTTGTTCTGGGTTAACCGACTTTGGAATTTTTACCGTCCCCTCTACCGTCTCCACCCAAAACAAAAAACGCTGCAAACATCATGTTTACAGCGTTTCATTTTACTTTATGGTGCCCAGGACAAGACTCGAACTTGCACATCCTAAGGACACTACCCCCTCAA
>JBAXRP010000269.1:0-5989 GCA_037131145.1 Bacteroidota bacterium | reverse complement strand
TATTTGATGGAAGACCCTGAAAGCGCTTTGATTGTGATTTCAACACTGATAAATGAGAAAATAAAAAAAATAAAACTTGAGCCAATAACCCATGCCGAAAAAAAGCAGAAAAACGCCAATACAAAAGTAAAAGATCCAAAAACCGACGATGATATTAGCCTGTTTCATCTGGACTTTACCGCAACCGTTGCATTGCCCGACGGTTCAGAAGAATTGATAATGATTGAATTGCAAAAAGCCAGCGAGCCTGAAGATATATTCCGTTTTAAACGGTATATAAGTAAGAATTTTCAGAATAAACAGGAACGAGAAATTACCGACCCCGAAACGCAGGCAATAAAAACCGTAAACAAGCCTATACGATTAATCCCAATATTTATACTGAACTTCAGGATAGAAAATGAAATAAACGATTTACTGATTAAAACCAGCAGGATTAAAGAAGGGATATTTAAATGCAGGCAACTTCAAAAACATAACGAATTCATAGATAATTTAATCTATGACATTTGGGTTGTTCAATTACCAAACTTACACAAAATAAATGAAGAAGACTATAGATACGACGAATACAAAGAGAAATTATTTACTTTACTAAAACTTTTTGACCAAAAGTCGAAAGTAAAAAACAATGAACATCGGCTTAGATTAATGCGGAAATTTTTCCCTGGTTTTTTAGACCATGTGTTGGAACGTTTGCAATCAGCAGATATCAACAACGCCAATTTAGAGGAAAAGATGTTTGCAGAAGATGAATATTTGAAAGCCCTTATTGACAGGGACAACAAAATAAGTTACTTTATGGAACAATTAGATGCCACAAAAGAACAATTAAATACCACAAAAGAACAATTAGATATCGAAATCGAATTAAGAAGAAAGAATGATAAAGCCTTGGATGAAAAAGATAAAGCCTTGGACGAAAAAGATAAAGTAATAGTTGATTTTGCAAAAACACTCAAAAATAGTGGCTTGTCAAATTTTGAAATACAGCAGAAAACCGGATTATCAATTGAAATAATAGAAAAACTATAATTCGATTTATGGTGTTAAACTGTTAACTAACGCGCCATAGTAGTAGTTTTCTATCTTTTATTTTTACGGCTTTGCCCTACCTGCCACTGCCATATAAATTGTTGCAAAGGCAAGACTGATCCACATACCGGCTGGAATTATCCCGACAATGAGACAGATAAAACCAAGCAATCCGACAAAAAATGCCGCTACCGCCATCAGAAAAATATTTCCGGTAAAACCAGCGGTCATCTGCCAGCTTTTCCTCACCGCATCCACGGCTTCCATTTTTTCGTCCATCACGAGATAGGGAACAAAAGCCAGTTTGCAGGCAAAAATGATTCCGGGAACAATTAGAAGAACAATACCGATTCCGACAATCAAACCGACGAGTAGTACCGATAAAAGAACATTCCCGATCTGCTGGAAAGCAAAAAACATATCGGAAGCTTTGAACTGCTCGCCGCGAACAGCCTTCAGGTAAACCCAGTTGGCTCCATAACTAACCGGAGACAATACCACAACTCCGTAAACTATGTTGAAAAAACCGGGAAAAACAACTCCATATAAAGCAGAGTCGAAAAAAATTCCGCTTAGTCCCATTGGAAGTGAAACGAGAAACTGGATTAAAAAAATGAGAAGCATTTCAGGAAAACACCTTTTCAGGGTTTCCCATGCATGACCGTAAGACCCGGAAACTGTTGCCTCCGGAATGATTTGCTGATTGTTTTGTTGATTTTCCATTTTTCTTTTGTTTAAATGATAATATTAATGACTATCCGCTTGTGAACCTAATAATTATTTAGCCACTCTGTGGCTCTTTGCGGTTTCTTTGGGTACTCTGCGGTAAAAACAGGTTTAACCGCGGAGAACCGCTGAGTTTTTCCGCAGAGAGCCGCAAAGCTAAATCTTGTCAACCAATCTTTTAATTCCTTAACATGTAAAACATTAAAATTCATCAATAAACCTAATTTACTACCTGATAGTTTGAAATAAGTTAAAACTTATGCTATATGAATTTCGTTTAACGCCTCAGCAGACTTTAGTTCGATGATTATGTTTTCATTGCAATTTTTGTCTGAATAGCATTTTATTATCAGCATCAGAAGAAAGGTCGTAAAGATAATAAACCCAGCCGTTATAAATCCTTACTTTTTCAGGAAAAGCGTGTTGAAGGCTTAACTGTTTGATCAGGACGCCATTGTTCAGGTTTATTTCATACACCGTGCAAACGCCGTTTCGGAGGAATGTCGTATAAACTTTGTCCGACGTTTTATCAATCTCAATATCCTGAGACCATCGGCCGTCATTCACTTTTTCAATTTGCAGCGATAGTTTGTAGGAGAAATTTCCCGACTGATCATAAAACTCAACCTGCTTTTCAGGATTATTGAAAATGCAGGTATATAACCTAATCTGATACAGCATTGCCTTCACCGGGCGATACAGAATTTTATGAACATAATTCCATGTAACGAAATCATTTCTCGATTCCGGCGGTCTGGCGCTCATTAGCAGATATGCGTCGTCATTGTTTCTACGCTGCATTTTCAGTTTTTCTTCATCCGTTACATGCGCAAGGGTTTGCTGCATCATGGTTTTACGGTTTACGCCAAAATATTCAACGCTTAACCCATGGTTAGTGACTTTCCTGAAAAATAGAACTTCATTAGTCGAAGCAACGCAGTTTTTCAGGACGTCCTCGAATTTCTTCAGTTTTACCGGATGAATAAGTTGAATCATGTTTCCTGAACGAAAAATCTGAAACCCTGAATCACTGCTGAGGATGTGCAAATTTCCAATGCAATCCCTGAAAATGCTTACAGGCTTAAAGGTGAACTGCTCCGACACAGCCACGGTGTCGCCAGTCAGATTCTTACAAATCAGTTCGGCTTTTGAAATCCTTTGGCGGAAAACGAGTGTCCAAACAAGATTGCTGTCAATATCAAAATCAAGAACTGCATAATGATCATCCTTAAAAAACGGCTCAAGCAGATTTGCTTTTATTTCAACCTCATTGAGTTCAACAGCTTTCCGACGAAGATATAAGGATAACTGAAATGAAGTTTCATCGAGCAGCGCCGATTTTGATTCAAATCCCACAAAACTCACAGTCAGAGTTGCCGGAATGGTATCGGTAAAAAAAGAAAAAGCGCCGGTTTTGTCGCTTACCGTTCCAATACGGGTTCCTTCAATAAAAAGATTAACCCCCGACAATCCCCGTTTCGTTCCCTCTTCTGTCACCGTTCCGTAATAAAACCGGTGATGTTGTTGCGCCATTACGGAATCCGTCCCCGGAAAAACCACAGCGCAAAAACAACAGTAGTAAATGATTTCTTTCGCCAGCGAGGCGTTTAATCCAATCATTTATTATAAAGTCTTGTTTCTAATTCAAATTTAATGAAAAAAATAATCGGTTCCCCCGAAAAATTGGTCGGCTGAAATAACCTTATTGCCGGATAAACTGATGAAATGAACGATTTACGGCGATTTCATTTGGATTTAGCTTACATCTGTCGTTAATTTGTAAGTGAAATTCAATCACTTGAGATGAAGACAAAATACAAAATCCTAATCCATATCGCCTTTTGGATTTACATGTTCAACCAGATTTTTCTGACATTGGCAATGATGTCGGCTAAAAATTACGACCCTTTTCAGGAGATAACCATATACCCGTTCACCAGTTTTATCACTTTTTACAGTTTCTATTTCACTTATGGATTGTTTTTCATTAGGAAAAACAAACTTTTTCCTTTTCTTTTATTGATTGCCGTCATTGCTATTCTCATCCCATTGCGTATTGGTATTGAATATTTTTTCTGGAAATATATCGGGTACTCTCATCTTAAATCGTCGGATTCGCTAACTATAGATAGCAGTTGGTGGTTTAATTCCATACGCCTTGTAATAATCTATGGAATTTATGCGCTGTTTATGCAACTTGCAATAGGATGGTTTGAAAGCAGGAAACTGAAATCGGAATTAATGGTAGAAAAGCAGTCGGGCGAACTCGCGCTTTTACGGTCGCAGGTAAACCCGCATTTCCTTTTCAACACTCTTAATAACATCTATTCGCTGGTTTATAAAAAGTCGGACGACGCTCCTGAAGCCGTTATGAAATTGTCGGCAATTATGCGCTACATGTTGTATGACGCAACCACCGACAGTGTTTTGCTCGAAAAGGAGATAGAGTATTTGAAAAGCTTTATTGAACTTGAAAAACTCAGAATCCGGCATAATGATTTTGTGGAGATGAATATTTCAGGGAGCTTTGAAGGAAGGATTATCGCTCCAATGCTGCTCATCCCGTTTATTGAAAATGCATTTAAACATGGTAGTAAATCAATGGGAACCCCCGGAATATGGATTAATTTACTTGTTGAGACCAATCAGATAAGTTTCGATGTAATTAATTACCTTCGTAAAAATAATACTGCAACAAAAGACGCCTCAAATGGGATTGGATTAACCAACGTAATGCGAAGGCTTAATTTGCTTTATCCTGGAAAACACCGGCTTGAAATCAGTGAGGATGAAAATATGTATCGTGTAAACCTAATTCTAATTATATGAAAATCAATTGTATTGCCATTGATGACGAGCCTCTGGCGCTCGAAATCATCAAAGATTACTGTTCGAAAGTTTCATTTCTGAACCTTCTGAAAACATTTGATAATGCCATTGAATCTATTGACTATATCAGATCTAATAAGGTCGATCTGATTTTCCTCGACATCCAGATGGAAGAACTTACCGGAATTCAGTTATTGAATGCTCTCAAACACCGTCCTTACGTGATTTTCACAACGGCTTATGAACGCTATGCCATTCAGGGTTTTGAACTCGATGTGGTTGATTACATGCTGAAACCCATCTCCTTTGAGCGCTTTATCAAAGGCGTTAACAAGGTTTTCGATCGCATGCAAACTGATACGAGCGGAGCAAAAACCGAAACAGCCAAACCCAAACCTGAAGAAGCCTCCTTTTTCTTCGTGAAAACCGAAACCCGTATGGAACGCATCGAAAATAATGATGTTTTGTATGTGGAAGGCATGGGCGATTACTGGCGAATCGTTACTAAAACCCGTCGGATTATGACTTTGATGAATGCCAAAAAACTGGAGGAGGTTTTACGCGAACCGCAGTTCTGCAGGGTTCATAAATCCTATTTTATCGCTCTCGATAAAATCGAATCCATTGAACGAAACCGAATCAAAATTGCCGACCAATATATCCCGGTTAGCGAAACTTACCATAAAATATTTTTTGATCTGGTAGAACGGAAAAAACTGGCTTGATTGAAGCGGGAGAAAAGAGGTTGAAGATTTTCCCGCTGAATAAATTCAGGAAATTGAAAAGGAAATGTAATATCTTTGCCCGCAAGATTGCGGTAGTAGCTCAGATGGTAGAGCATCAGCTTCCCAAGCTGAGGGTCGTGGGTTCGATCCCCATTTACCGCTCCAATCTTACTTCACTAACTTGCACTGAAAAGCCCCGAAATACTAACTTTTCGGGGCTTTTTTATTTACTGGACTGAAAATCCAACATCACATCAAATGTTGCATGCCATGCATGAGCGCCAAGCGCTAAAGAATGTGAAGATCAGTTTGATAAATGCCTCAAGGCAAAACGAAGCAGCATCGCCATTGCAACCATCTAAATTTTACTTTGATAAAGATGAAATAAATACTACTGGTTTCATCATTTACTGTTTTGGGCGTAAAAAGCCATATATTGGCAATGGGAAAGTTTTTACAAAGGTTCGAAAATTATGCGCTTTTGCTCAATTAATCCCGCAAACACCTTACCCCAAACGCATTCGCCCTGCTCGCCGGATACAGCGACACCGAAAAATTATACAAATTCATCCCGTGCGATATTGCTTTTGTTTGCCCCGATGATGTCGAAGACCAGAAGATCGTCGCAAAATCCGGAAAGCTCCAGCTTGAGCTCAGATAGAAGACGCCGCTAC
>JBAXRP010000268.1:0-6054 GCA_037131145.1 Bacteroidota bacterium | reverse complement strand
GGAAAGATTGAAGGAAAGATTGAAGGAAAGATTGAAGGAAAGATTGAAGGAAAGACTGAAGGCGTCGAACTTATGATTGTTAATGGCTTCAAGGCAGGAATCTCTATTGAGATTTTATCAAAAATGGCGCAAATAAGTGAGAATAAAGTAATTGAAATCCTCAGAAATCACGGTCTAATATCAGACAATTGTTGATGTTCGCTGAGCCCATGAACTTGGATTTTTGCACAATATTTTTGACTACATTCTGCATCTCTTTATTGATAAGCGTTACAGAGGAAAATATTTTTAACCAACTTTTAAAAACATGTTTGGTTCTGACTTGTCCAGATTAGGGGTCAGGAAGTCTGAAGTTTATCAATACCTGTGTTTTGTTGCATGTCCATTGATTTTTTTATTTTGTAATTTGTTTGTAAACTATCGCTAATTTAAATAATTACAATGGTTCATGCAATACTTCTTTGCAGTTTTTGCACATTTATCATCCCTGATTATAAGAATGTTACAAAGTCCAAAATAATAGTATAGCCTGTTAAATTTGCTGAAAAAGAAACGCATGAATATTCAGTTATACAGACCGCAAAATATTATTCTTCAAAACTTCATTGAATATTTCTATACTTTAAGCCGGCATGCAAATGAGGAAGCGATTACCTATTTAACCTTTCCCAATATTTATTCTATGGTTTCCATTAGTCGAAACGCAACAATAAGCAGCGCCGGGAATAAAGTGACGGTTCTGTTTAGCGCGAATAATGCAATGGAAACAGGACTTGCTGTTCGATATAAACAACCTTTGCTGATTGAATATATCGGCGCGGCTACGGAAATCACCATCGCCTTTAAGCCGTTGGGTCTTAACGCATTTCTATCTCATCCTATAAGCCATTACGCCAAACATGATATTATCGAAGATGTATTTATTCCCTTTGATGATTTTCTTGAAAAGATGAAAGCGATCATGGAGATACAAAAAGATGAAGAAAAAATTGCCGCAATGGAAGCATACTGGATTAGTAAGCTCACAGGGGTTAAACATCCGTTTTTGTATCAGGCGCTCAATGACATGCTACTTCCCAATCATGAAGAGATGACAATAGCGGAAATTGCAAGGAAAAATAAGATTTCACAAAAAACCCTGATAAAACATTTTGAGCGGCATATTGGCAAAACGCCTTCTGATTTCAGGAAAATAGTCAGATTCAGGAATGCTTTGAAACAAAAAACATGGGAAAGCAACAGTGACAATCTGACCGACATTACCTACATTTCCCAATATTTCGATCAATCGCACATGATTAAGGATTTTAAAGTTCTTACCGGATATACGCCGAAAAAATTTTTCAAAAAACTGAGTTCCAGCCATGACGGAAAAATAACCTGGATATTTCCCGGCGAAGGTTAAATTTTTACAATTTCCTCAATATGACGATCTGTAATTTTGCATCGCGAAATTTCACTATTTCATCATATTGATTATGAAAAAACTAACCGGCTTTCTTCTTATCTGTTTTCTGAGCGCTCCCACTTTTGCTTCTGTTGATACCTTGAGGTACTATACTCCCGGAACGCCAAGCCTCTATTTTCAAACCTATCCGGTTCAGATCGCGCGGTTCAATCTTCCGCAACCGGGGAACATCCTTTCATTTATAGTCACATTGGGAGGCGATAATCCTGCCGGTTCGGCAACTTTACATCTATACGGGCATGAAGGCGGTAATATTATCCCGGAACTAAAACTCGATATGACTACGCCCATAACGCTGCAAAAGAGCATTGCCGGCGATGAAAATATTTTCGTGACTGTATCCGCGCCTGTTCACGTTGATAACAATCAGTTCTTTGTTTGGATTGACGATTTTCAGAACGGCGCCAAACTGGCTTCCGATAATGTTGTCTATCCGGCTTTCTGTCTTGCTGGCTCATCAGGTGGAGATTTCTACTTTGAATATCTGCAAACTGCTTCCGGATCCTCATCATTTAAACCTAACGCCTTCAAAATAGATGTAATTATTGATTATGAAACGCTTCCTTCCCCATCCTGGTTTGAAGATTATACCGTGGCAAGTGGAATTTTATCCGACGCCTATTCCAACCGGGGCGCCTCTGTGGGTGATTTCAATAACGATGGATGGGATGATTTCATCCGCAGGAATCTCCTGTACAAAAACGATCATGGCGCCTTTGTGGATATTACCGCCGCCGCCGGAATACATGGAAATCCTTATGCCAGCGCTTTTGCCGATATGAACAACGACGGACTTCTTGACATTGTTTATGTTTTGATAGATTCCATAATAATCTTCAGGAACAATGGCGATGAAACCTTTACCCCTTTCACCGCTGCCACTTCCAGCGCCAGTCTTGGTTACGACGGCACACAAACATTCAGTGTTGCAGATATCAATAATGACAAGTATCCTGACCTTTTTATTGGGCGTTTGTGGAAAACTTACCCAACGCCACTTCCGAATTACCTTTACCTTAACAATAAGGATTTTACCTTATCCGATGTCACATCAACATTATATCCGGTTCCGAGCCAGAACCTTCGGCGTACCAGGGCTTCACAGTTTGTTGATTACAACGACGACGGGCTGGTTGACCTCTTCGTGACCAATTATTACCTCGAACGCGATGAATTCTGGCAGAATATCGGAAATGCAACCTTTACCAACATAGTTGCCGCCAAGGGAATTGATAGCAACGCTACCGGGTCAAATCATGGAACAGGCGTTGCCTGGGCAGATTATGACAATGACGGGGATATGGATCTGCTGCTGCCACAGTTCGCCCACCCGGCATATGCTGTTCAATACGACCACAGAGGCACAACCATATATCAAAGCGACGGTCCCCCAGATTATAATTTTACCGATCTGATTGGCGCGCCTTCGCTTGACGACGATATTGAATTTGAGGAGACACATGCAGGGGCGGTTTTTGGCGACGTCAATAACGACGGACTTCTCGACTTTTACATCACGAACTTTTACAATTGCCGGTATTCCGATTTTTATATCCAGAAGCCGGATCACAAATTCGAACTGAAAACCCAATATTGCCTGCCGAGCCAATATTACAATACAGGAGAAGACGCTTTAATGTTTGATTATAATAACGACGGCAAACTGGATCTTGTAACTGGTCAGTTCAACAAGTTTTTCACAATGTTTAAAAATAACTACCCGGGAAATAATAATTACCTGAAATTGCTCCTTCGATCAACCAGCGGGAATAGTTATGCGCTTGGCGGACGCGCTTCAGTTTATGCCGGAGGTGAGCGCTTTACAAGAGAAGTTTATACCGGCAGAGGCGCTCGTATGGGCGACCCATATACACTCCATTTTGGACTTGGCGCTGCCGCATCCATTGATTCGGTGGTTGTAAAATGGCCGGTAAGTCCGCCGGTTTTTGAAACCTTCAAAGGTTTGAATGTGAATAATGCTTACACCCTGACCGAAGGAGGTCAGATAATAATTACCGGGCAGCGTGAAAAAGAAACGGCAGGTACATTTAACGTATATCCTAATCCTGCAAAAGATCAGATCACTATTTCAGCATATTTCACTAAAGTCTCAGAAATCGAATTGACAATCAGGGAAATTTCAGGCTCCGGCAGTGTAAAAATTCTTCCGGCAACCAAGGTCGAAGCAGGTTCATTTTCCTATAAAATTACTGAACAAAACCTCTCCGGATTATCTTCAGGGGTTTATCTGATTTGTTTAAAAAACGATAGTTTTGAGCAGGTTAAGAAGTTGGTTATGATCAGATAAATTTGTAAGGTTGAAATATTCGCTGCTCCCTGCATTTTTCTCAAAACCCGCATTATCTTTGCAGGATAATCGCGAAATTTATGCAGGATCTCTCTTTTCAGCATTATTTACTTGGCCTCTTTGCTGTTGCCAACAACATTCCCGCCATTCCCCTTTATCTGTTGCTAATTGACGGATTGTCGCGAAAAGAGCAGAATAAACTCTGTTTGATCGCTACAGTAGCTTCCTTTATCACCATGGTGGTTTCTATGGTAACCGGGATGGGGATTCTGGCTTTTTTCGATATCAGCGTTAATGCTTTCCGAATAGCCGGCGGGCTACTTTTACTGGGAACCGGCTTCAAGATGATGGACTCCGTTGAGAAATCCATTGAGAGCGCCGGAGAACGCACATTGGCAAAGAAGATTTCCACCGCAATTGTTCCCATTGCTATTCCATTGACAACCGGCGCCGGAACAATGTCAACAATCATACTTTTTTCACAGGATATTCATAGTTTTCCTTACCTGGAACTGAAACTTTTTCTTGCCATCCTCGCAATGACGATGATCATCTATTTTACTTTCCGGTATTCACCCAGAATCGTCCAACTGCTGGGTCCAACAGGCATGGATGTTCTTACCAAAATTTTCGGTCTGATTACCCTTGCCCTGGGCGTACAATTCATTTTGACAGGCATCAGTGGAGCCTTTCCGGGAATCTAAGCAGGAATGAATTATACACAAAACGGGAAGAAACTGCGGGTTTAATAAATTCCAAATCTCAAATCTGAAATCTGAAATCTGAAATCTGAAATTTGGAATTTGAGATCAAAATGTCCTAATTTAGCCCGTTTTGAGTATATTTTACCATTTTTATCCTTTCCGATATTTATCTTTGCCGGAAAACACTCCTAGATTTCAGATTGTGAAACCGATTGGATTATTGCTCGTTTTTATTATTTTCTGCAAATCCGGTATTGCTCAAAACAAGATCATATCGGGCGACAGCCTCCTGCTGATTGAAAAAACCTTAGAGAAAATTGATCGCAAAATTAATTTTACCGTAATTCCCGGTCCGGTTTATAATTCATCAACCCAGTTAGGATTTGCAGTAATTCCAATGCTTGTGTACAATCTCGATAAAGCGGATACGATTACCCCGCCGTCTTCAACAGCAGCTTTGTTTTATTTCGACACTTACGGGAGCTGGATGTTTGCAATAAAGCAGAACTTGTATTGGGATCACAACAAATGGCGGGCAATAGTCACCTTCGGATATGGAGACCTGAAGTCAAAGTTTTTTGGCGCTGGTAATGATTCAATGGTTATAAATAATAATACCAACAATTACGTGTGGATGTCGGATCAAACCATGTTCGTAACCGCTACCTGTTATAGAAAAATTGCAGGCGGATTTTATGGAGGGCTTGAATATTCTTATGGAAATATAACGCAACGGGGCAAAGATTCAGCATCTTCGGCGAGAATACTCAAAGACATTGTTCATATAGGCAATGATATCCAGAGTATTTTATCGCCAACATTTGTGTGGGATAACCGCGACAACCTTTTCTGGTCAACAAAAGGCTATTATGCGGAACTTAATTTCAGAAATGCCAGTAATTTATTCTTCAGTTCCCGCGATTTTCTTATTGTCGAAACCTTTTTAAACGGGTATCACTGTTTATTGAAAAAAAGCAAACGGCTAACCCTAGCATGGCGGTTTTATATAAAGGGTTGCTGGGGAAATGTGCCTTATAACCAGCTTGCAAATTATGGCGAAGGCGATGATTTCAGAGGTTATACAGGCGGGAAATATGTGAACCGTTCCAAGGCAAACCTGCAGGCAGAATTGCGTTACGATATCTGGAAATTTATCGCTGTTTCGGGTTTTCTCGGTACCGGGAAGGCATTCGGGAATATTGCCAATTTTGGACAGTCGGTCTGGCTTCCGTCAGGCGGTATTGGCATTTATCTGAATGTAATTCCTACCAGAAATATCAGAGCATATATAAATTTCGCAATTGCGAGAGAAGACTATGGAATTTATGTCGGGTTGGGTCAGGCGTTCTGATTTCTGCAATGGATGAGAGCTTTCAATAGCGCTAAAGCAGCGTTTTTGTGTGGAAAAAATATAACCGCCCTACACTTTCTTCGGAATTGTTCTACAAGCTTAAACAAGCCTGGCAATCAATTGATATATTCTTGAGTCCACTCCGAAAAGTCATTTTTTTGTCACATTGCCACAAACTAAAAGTTTTGAGTTCACTCATTTTCCTATAAGATTATTTTCTAAA
>JBAXRP010000267.1:0-6087 GCA_037131145.1 Bacteroidota bacterium | reverse complement strand
AAGACTTTCCACATATTGACATCCTGAAGAACCGGCATTATACCGTTTCATGTCCATTGAAGGATAGCCAGATTGTTGAGGATGGTTTTCACCAATTTGTTGGCGAAGCTTTCAAGGCAATGTACCCGCTTAACCAGTTTCTGCGGCGGGCGCTTGAGGAGTAACCAGGCGAAACTTCATGCCAGGCGACCAATAATGGTTTTCTTTCCTGTCACTTTCTGGTTCAGGGTAATTTCAAGTTTTGTGTCAACAGGAAGCAGCAGGTCAACCCGCGAACCAAACTTGATAAAGCCAAGTTCCTCTCCCTGCGTAACAGGTTCGCCAACTTTCGGATAGCATTTTATTCTGCGCGCCATTGCCCCTGCGATCTGCCTGACGAGAATCTTTTTATGATCATCGGTTTGGATGACGGTTGTAGCCCGTTCATTTTCGAGGGAGGCTTTCGGGTTGAATGCCACCATGTGTTTGCCAGGGTGATAGTAATAATAAACTATCTCGCCGCCAACCGGAAACCAGTTTACATGAACATTTGTCGCCGACATGAAAATGGAGACCTGTATCCGTTCATCCTTGAAATATTCCGGTTCGGTAGTACGCTCAATAACCACAATTTTCCCATCGGCGGGACACATAATTACCTTTTCTTCTCCAGTGAAAGTTCTTTTAGGCGACCTGAAAAACCTTATGATCATGACGATAAACCAGAGGCAGAAAGCATATAATCCGTAATGAAACCAGGTCTGATTTTTCAGAACATCGTTAAACGCGAGAATCAGCGCGGCAACAAACAGAAAGGCGATGAGGATGGTTTTATATCCTTCTTTATGTATTGTCATAATTGTTCAGATAGAATTTCGTAAAAAGAAGTACAAAAATACAAAAGGCGCTGAAATCAGCATTGTGTCAAAACGATCGAGGATACCGCCGTGTCCGGGAAGGATAACGCCTGAATCCTTAATGTTAAGGCTGCGTTTGAAAAGCGACTCAACCAAATCGCCGTGGGCGCCGAATACGATTACAATAAGAGCCAGCGCCAGCCAGTCATAAACGGGTAAACCGGTAATTAAGAAAGATAAGCCTGTTGCGGTAATCAGCGTAATAATGGCGCCTGCGATAGTTCCTTCCCAGGTTTTTTTTGGAGAGATGCGCTCGAATAATTTATGTTTCCCGAACTGTTTTCCGTAGAGGTAAGCGCAGGTATCAAAAATCCAGGTGAAAGCAAAGTATCCCACGAGAATCACGGGCATACCCAAATAATAAAGCGCTGAGGATCGGCTGAAGAAGAGCAGGAGTGAAAAGGGAACAGCTATATAAAGTATGCCGAGGATGGTGGTTGAAATGTTTTGCAGTGGATTTGGTTTATCCCGGTAAATTTCAATGATGAAAGTGATGAAAAGTAGCGGAATTGGCATTATCAGCGGAACGAAAGCAAGCAGATATTGTTCCCTGAAATTCAACTGAATATTTTGAATTATAAGAGTTGTAAGGTAAATAACAGCGCCTGCAAAGGTTCCATAAACTTTTTGAGGCTGGCAATGGGCATTTGTAATAAGTCCATAAAATTCCCAAAGTCCCAGAATAGTGATGAGGAGAAATATCGTAGCAAATATTAATCCGCTGAAATAAATGGCGGCGAGCAGAATAAATACCATTGATAAACCGGTGATGGTCCTTGTCCAGAAATTACTCATCCTGCCCGAAATCAGATTTAAGTAGTTGAATCATCAATTAAAAACACATAGAGTTCTTTGGGTCCATGCGCCCCCATGACGAGAGTTTTCTCAATATCGGCGGTACGGCTTGGACCGGAGATGATTGAAATCATTGAAGGGTAGTTGTCGCGGTATTTCTTTTTTATTCCGGCGAGGGCTTGCTTTAAATCAGGAACTAACTGCGAACTGTAAGCAAGGATAAGATGAATTTCGGGAAAACAGATAATGCGTCGTCCCGGGCTGATTCTTGTTGAAACCATAACCGATCCAAGTCGCGCTATGAGGTATTCACACCGGGTAATGCCGATATGAGCTTCCTTGAAAGCGTCGGTGCGCGATTCGAATGGAATTCCGCCAGATTTAAGTATAGCATGAATTTTTGAATCCTGGCAATATAAAAGTCCCCAGTTTTTCTCAAGAATGAAGTTTTTCAGGCTACTGATTAATTCATCGTCGCTTTCGCAGTAAACAAATTTACCGGCAATTCGAACCAGTTCTTCGGCAAAGGTAACATCGAGAGGTTCGGTGATATCCTGATATACCGATGAATCCTGATCGAGGATTGGATATGGCGTTTCTGTTTTTTCGATTAGGGCGTCTCTTACCCGTTTCAGAATTTTTTCTCTCGCAGTGCTCTCTTCCATAGATTTGGTCAGGATTTCTTTACATCAACCGGAATCGTAACGATTTTTTTTTCTTCATCTTTATCCCAGGGGCGTTTCCCGAAAATCACTTCAAGGTCTTCTCTGAAAATAACCTCCCGTTCAAGCAGAAGGTTAGCAAGTAATTCAAGTTTATCTTTGTTTTCGGTCAGGATATGCTTTGCTCTGTGATAGCCTGCTTCAACAATTTTCCGCACCTCCATATCAATAATTTCGGCTGTTTTTTCGCTATATGGTTTCTGGAAAGCGTACTCATTCTGTCCTGTGGAATCGTAGAAACTGATATTGCCGATTTCGCTGTTCAGTCCGAAATAAACAACCATTGCGTAGGCTTGTTTTGAAACTTTTTCGAGGTCGTTGAGCGCGCCGGTTGAA
This sequence comes from Bacteroidota bacterium, assembly GCA_037131145.1. GTDB lineage: Bacteria > Bacteroidota > Bacteroidia > Bacteroidales > FEN-979 > CAIVAT01. The sequence goes on along the minus strand of JBAXRP010000267.1, from coordinate 3,338 downwards.
ACTTTGCCAAATACTATTTCTTCGGCGGCTCTTCCTCCCATGGCGGAGGTGATTTCATCGAACATCTGTTCGTAGGTGGTAATCTGTCTCTCTTCCGGAAGGTACCATGCGGCGCCGAGAGCCTTTCCGCGGGGAACAATTGTAACCTTTACAAGCGGATGGGCATATTCGAGTAGCCAACTGGTCGTAGCATGTCCCGACTCATGGAAGGCAATTACAGTTTTTTCATGCAGCGAAATAATCTTGTTGCGTTTTTCCAATCCGCCAATGATACGGTCAATGGCGTCGAGGAAATCCTGCTTCTCGATGATTATTTTATTCTTCCTCGCTGCGATCAACGCCGACTCGTTGCATACATTGGCAATATCAGCGCCTGAAAAGCCGGGAGTTTGCTTGGCAAGAAAGCCAACATCCAAACCAGGATCGAGTTTCAGCGGTTTCAGATGTACCTTGAAAATGGCTTTTCGTTCTTCGAGATCGGGAAGTTCGACATTGATCTGACGGTCGAATCGTCCTGCGCGCATCAGCGCCCGGTCGAGAATATCGGCGCGGTTTGTAGCTGCAAGAATAATTACGCCGGCATTGGTGCCAAAGCCGTCCATTTCGGTAAGCAACTGGTTCAGGGTATTTTCGCGTTCATCATTGGCGCCTGTGATGGCATTTCGTCCGCGCGCTCTGCCAATAGCGTCAATTTCATCAATAAAGATAATACAAGGCGCCTTTTCCTTTGCCTGGCGGAAGAGGTCGCGAACGCGTGAAGCGCCAACGCCAACGAACATTTCGACAAAATCGGAACCCGATATCGAGAAGAAAGGAACTTTGGCTTCGCCTGCAACGGCTTTGGCAAGCAGCGTTTTACCGGTTCCCGGAGGACCAACAAGTAATGCGCCTTTGGGAATCTTTCCTCCAAGATTCGTATATTTCGAAGGGTTTTTCAGAAAATCAACAATCTCCATGATCTCCACCTTTGCCTCTTCAAGACCGGCTACATCGTTAAAAGTTATACTTACGCTGGTATCCTTGTCAAACAGTTGCGCCTTCGATTTGCCGATGTTGAACATTTGACCCGCGCCCCCTCCTCCTTTGCTCATAAAGCGCATGATCAGGAACCAGGCGCCAACGAGGATCAGAATTGGGAGAATGTACGAGAAAATATCCCCAAAATAATCCGGTCTTTTATCTGTGGAAGGCGGATATGGATACTGCTTTTGGAAAGCAATAATTTGAGCAATTGGAAGGCTGTCATTACGCATTTTGGAAATTTCATTTTCGCGGGCGTCCTTCAACAATCCGTAAAAAATCTCTAATGAACCAACCTGGAGGAAAAATTCCGGATTGTTGACAGAGTTACTGCCAAAGGTGCGTTTTGTGAATTCCTTATACGCCGAGTCGGACTTGAGCTTTTCCTTTTTGATATAAATCTCAGCCTTCTCTTTATTTATAATTACAATTTTTTCAACGTCCTGTTTAATCAGCATCGCTTCGAGCTGAGGCCAGTTGGTCTCCTTAAGGGGGCTGGAATAATTGAAATATTGTAAAGCTATAAATACAATTGCCAAAATTGCATAAATCCAGTAAAAACTGAATTTGGGTCTTTTGCCTTTCGGCGGTATAATTTTATTTAATTTATCTGCCATTCTGTCTAAGTCCAAAAATAGTTATCCTGATTACTCTGTAGTTTTTATCGCCGTGAAACGCGCATCAGCCCATAATTGTTCAAGATTGTAGAACCTGCGCCGCGTTTCCTGAAAAATGTGGATTACAACATCGAAATAGTCTATCAAAACCCATTCCGCATTTTCAAGTCCTTCAACATGCGACGGGGCGACGCCGGTTTTTTTCTTTACCTCCGCCACTATATGGTCGCAGATTGCCTCCACCTGAACGCTTGAATTTCCGTGGCAAATAATGAAAGCGTCACAAACGGCGCCTTTCAAACCACCGAAATCCAAAATAACCGGGTTGAGCGCTTTTTTATCAGAAAGGGCCTCAACGACGAGACCAATAAGGATATCAGGCGTTTGCTTACTTTTTTTTCCCGGCATAGTTGGGTTTGGATTCTATTGCAAAAATAGTCAAATATTTGAAACCTCAGAAATTGGGCTTCAGCGCGTAGGTTTTGTAAAATTCGTTGATTGCATGAACAGCTTCTTCGGCTGTATCAACAACTTTAAAAATATCGAGATCGGCGGGAAGAATATTTTTTTCTTCAATAACTTTGGTAGTGATCCAATCTATCAAACCCTGCCAGTAATCTCTCACAACGAGTATGATCGGGAAACGAACCAGCTTGTGAGTTTGTATCAGGGTGATGGCTTCCAGAAGTTCATCCAGGGTTCCAAATCCTCCGGGGAGAGCAATGAATCCCATTGAATAACGCATAAACATTGTTTTCCTGACGTAGAAGAAATCGAAATTAATCAGTTTGTTACGATCAATAAATGGATTTGGGTTTTGTTCATAAGGCAGATTGATGTTCAGTCCTACCGACTTTCCCCCGGCAAAATGGGCGCCTTTGTTTGCCGCTTCCATAATTCCGGGACCGCCGCCGGTGATAATTCCGAATCCGGCTTTGGTGAGCAGGTAGGCAATTTCTTCGGCTAACTGGTAATAGCGGTTGCTTTCTTTGGTGCGCGCTGAGCCAAAAATGGAGACGCAAGGTCCGATTCGGCTGAGTTTTTCAAAGCCTTCAACCATTTCCGACATCACTTTGAAAATCTCCCAGGTGTCGTAACTTATGGTTTCTGTCCAGTTTTTGGGTTGGAATGATTGTTTTAGTTTATCAATATCTGATGGTTCCATAAGATGTAATTCTGTGTGTTTAAATTTGTTTTGTGTTCATCAAAGAATTATAATGCGCAACTGCCGGCAAAGTAACTAAAAAATTTACACTACTCAACAGGCGCTTTGCAAAATGTAAACCAGCTCGCGCGACCTTGAATTGAAAACTTCCATAAGATCCCTTCCCCCCGGCCCTCTTCCCCAAAAAAGACCCCTTCCCCCCGACCCCCTTCCCCAAAAAGGGAAGGGGGAGGTTTGTGCTAATATGCCATATCTCTGTTAATCATGGTATTATGCCGGTTAGAACCCCACTCTTCTTCCTTTTTGGATCGGTGTTTGGGTTTGGGTTAGGGTTAGGGTTGGGTTGGAGTCAATTGAAGGACGACAGGACAAATAGCAGTTTTTTATTTTTTTCCCATTCTCGGATTAGACGCAACCTTTAACCTTGAATTTTTTTAATACCATATTTTATCCATTTTGATTTACCAACTTACCAACTTATCAACTTACCAACTTACCAACTTACCAACTTACCAACTTACCAACTATTTTACATA
>JBAXRP010000266.1:0-6110 GCA_037131145.1 Bacteroidota bacterium | reverse complement strand
ATGTTCCCCCGTTAAAGCTGGCTTCAACGGCAATGTAGTAGGCGCTTGCTGTTCCGGTCAGCGTAAAATAGATATCAGTCAACCCGCTGCCATCCGTTCGCCCTGCAACCTGAATATTCGTAATAGTAGCCGTTTGCGAGAAAAGTGTTAAGGGTAAAGTGTTAAGTGTTAAGAGGAGAAGGAGGATATAGGTTTTCATAACTTGATGATTTTAGAGGTTCCTGATTGATTGCCATTGAAAACGCGGATGATATAAATTCCGGGCGGTTGGTTTTGAAGGGAGAATTCGCTGATCCGGGTGGTGATTATTTGCTCCTCCAGCGCTTCAACGCCAAAAAGATTGTAAACCCGAACCTTGAACCTTGAACCTTGAACCTTGCACCTTGAACCATCCAACTCTTTTGTAAACTCCACCACAAACCTGCCCTCCGTTGGGTTGGGGTAAACTTTGAAAAAGGTGTTTTTGGGGTCACTGGCAGGGCTTGCATCAGGATCGTCATTTTCTTTGGATTCCACCAGGTCATTTTTCATTGAGCTACAATACTGATTGTTTAATGCAATCCGCGCATGAAGATAACCGCCTGGATAAACTTTTGAAACAGGCAAAATCTTGATATTCATTCCGGCAACAAGGTTGGCGATGCCTCCGTTTTGAACCATGAAATCGGTTCCGCTTCCCGCAACCGTGATCGTTTGCAATGCCTGGTAACAGTTGTTTTGTCCAGTGGCAACATTAATTCCCTGAAGGATTGTATTTTCCGGGATATTTGAATGGGGCATGGCTGAAGCAAACCCCGACGGTTGGCTTTCAAGACCGAAAATATTGTATGCCGAGACCGAAAAATAATAGGTGGTATCATTAAACAACCCGGAAACGGTAAAACTGGTGTCTGTTCCCTGAAGCATAATCGGGGAATTTTGCCCTGTCAGGGAATGTATGCCGTTAAACGGGCTGATCGAATCTGTATCGTAGTAGATGATATATCCGGCTAAGTTTGCAGGTTCATTCAGAAACCACCTCAGATGAACGGCAGAATCTCCGGGCGCCGCCTCGATGATAACAGGATGCGATGCCGCCCCGTTCACAAAAACATGAAGCCGGGCGATATTGTTGTTTTCATTGAGTTCAATGATTCGCTTCCCAGCATCAGCCTCGATCAGCAAATAAAAACCGCCAACCAGATTTGTCAGTGGAATTTCTACCGTATCTGCGACGGCGATGATTGAATCTGGTTCCTGGTGCATGATGGTTTTTGATCCGATGCAAGGGTCGCTGATCTGTAAAAGCGTATCCTGCGAAAGATAATACCTGACTTCATAGCCGCCCGAATACCGGTTGCCTGTGTTTCGCAGTTGATAATTCAGGTTCACGGAGGCTCCGGAATTTATCGTTGTGTCAGACAAAGATGGATTGGCAACGGATAATTCAGGAAGCATTATGGCTATCGTCATGGTATCGCGGATCGTTTGACCGCCGTAATGACAGGTGAATTTCATGACCACCGTCCCCGTATCCGATAAATTTGCAGCCATATAAACTTTGGTATATGTTGAATCGAAAGACCAGGAAAACGAGTTGGTATCAATATTCGTGGCGATGATTTCCGCGCTGTAAAACAGTGTGTCGTAGCCTTCGAGGTTATAGGTATAGTTTTTCAGGTTGAGTTCTGTTGATGTGGTTGTAAAGTCAAGTTCAACATCAGCAATATTCATAAAGGGGATCGTGTCTGACGCTTCAAATTGCTGATAAATGGCCCTTTCAAACCGGAATCCATTGTAAACGCCATCGAGGTTGTATTTTACTGTATAATACCCGGCGCTATCCACCTGATATGGAAGCCCAAATATCAGGCTGTTGTCATTCTGAACCGGGCTTGCGGAGATGTTAAAGACCTGGTTTGTTCCATCCGGTTTGAAAATGGTTGCCATGACCACAAGACTGTCTGACAAACTCTGATTACCCATTTGTAGGCCAACTGCCAGTTGATAATTGTCGTTGACTGCCGCGATCTCATTTGTATCTGACGCAAAAGCATGCAAATCCGATTGCATGTAAGCGACAGCATTATATGTTGCAGGAGGAGCAACAGAGGTATTGGACTCCATCCAGACATGCCACTTTCCAATGGTGGGATTCTGAATTGAGATCGTGTATTCTCCGAGGTCGTGGTTAAAATGATACGTTACTCCTGCCGAGGCGCTGTCATAGATGGTTCCCACAGGGGATTTCACTTTTACCTGAATACCCGTAGGATTAGGATCAGCCAGGTAGCAAACGAATTTTACAACTGTATCTTCGGGGTTGATGTGAAATACAGAAAGCAAATCTTCAACCGGATTTCCCGTAACCGATAATACAGAATCCGTTTTCTGGTCGGATTGATCCCTGTATATATCCAATGCGCTTTTCGAGGATGTTCCAAAAGAAATCAAAGTGGACTGGCTGTAATTAAGCGTGACCGGATAGTTTTTTATAATCGGGGATGCAAAATCATCAATGGTCAAATAGTTAATGCCCTGGCTAAAGTTTATGGCGCAACCATCCAGTAGCAATGGGAAACTACTGAAAAAATAGGAAGGATATGAGGTTACATTTTTGTTCCTGACAAAAGCTCCAATTGGGATTATCCCACCAAGAATCTGTGGCAACCTGGATGCATGGATGGAATGTGTATTTTCGTTGTAGTAGGCAAAAAGTTGGTCAGGCATATTTAATGAAAATGGAGAAGAGGGAAAAAATCTGAAATTCAGAATGCCCTTTTTATAGTTTACATTCGGATATGTGGATAAATTCTCCCATGTTTGTCCAACAGGTTTTTTGATCTGTCTAGTATTGGAAACTACAGCTTCAATCCCCGTCTTATTGGTTAAATATGTGAGGAAATCGTCATATCCCAACGAAAAATATTTGAATACGATTTCAGGGATCAGGTTACTGTTCCCGATATTTTGTTCAGACAGATCGTTGCGTATCTTACTTTGTGCATGAACGCCGTCATCATGGTTCCCGTGAAATGAAGCAAAACCGATTCCTTTTTCCGTGAGGGAGGCAGAACTAATTGAAACAATGCCATCATTATGATTTGAAGATTCCTGGTGAAGCGCAGCGCCAATTCCAAACAAATTTTTCGTGGTGCCAAGCAGGACAAAATAGTCATCCTTCAACCCATTTGCACTGTTCAAATCTACCCAGGCCTTGTTGTGAAGGTTCCACATAAATTCGCTTCCCAACGCCATATCCCTTGGCGCAGGCGCATTGCGATCCTGTTGCCCATCGTTAAGCTCAACAATGTTCCCCAAATTTGTTTTATAGTGTTTATTTGCTCCAATCGAACCATGGATTGGCGGCGCAGAGTAAAGAACCTTCAGCAATTTGTTTTGTGCATCGGTCGGATTTGTTGTTAAATATTCAGAAGTAACCAAACCACCCATGCTATGAGTGATAATTCCGATTTTGTATGTGGCGTATTTTGATTTTAAATGTCCGATTCCAGCTTTCAGGCATTTTCCCAACGTTGGTATATCGGTGTCATAAGGATAATAATATTGCCATGCCTGAAAATTGCCATATTGATTGACTTTTCCAACAGTTGTGAACCAATATGAAACTTCGTTGTCACCCACTACAGCATCAGGATTTTTTTTCAGGGAATAGGTACCGCCCCATCCGTGAATAAACAAAAGCGGTTGTTTATCAAATGTTGCAGGAAAGGAATTGTCGGGCGGTATGAGCATGGATACGGGATACTCGCCTATCTCATAGTATTCCCAGCGCCAATCATATATAGGCGATGACGTTCGATAAGGAAAATCAGGCGTCATGCTCCCATCATTATGAAAAAACAGGACTGCGTTCCTTTTAAATTTTTTCTCAATGTCATGGTCATACTCAAAACGAATATGCCCGACTTGTTTTTTCTGTCCATTCACTTCTGAATAAAGTCTGATCTGGTAATTATTATAATTCTCCCAGAAAAATTTATTATCCCATAAGATGTGAGCCATATTGTTCTCTACCGGGAAATAACTGCCCGGCACTAAAACTCCTGCTGCATTTTTGTACTGATACCCCACCCACTTGATCACATTTGTGCCCCCCGTTTCCACGATTTGAAGGTCAATTCCATAATTCAACGCATTTACATGGATGTAATTGGAGATGGTTTTTTGGTTTTGCGCGTTTCCATTATTTACCGTTAACGTAACGCTATAACTTCCGGCATCATTGTAAGTATGATCTGGGTTTTGCTCATTAGAAGGCGGCGTGCCATCGCCAAAATTCCACGACCAGGAGTTTGGCAAAGGCGAACCGGATGATTGATCCGTGAAATCAATCGGAACGCCAATGTCAGCGATGGTGGCTGATACCACAAAACCTGCGGTCAAATTATTTGAACCAATTGTAAAAAAGCCACTGCTCTCATCCACCCCCTCATTCCCGAACATATCCTTCGCCACCACCTTTATCTTTGCCTGGGTTGTCATAATGGCCGGCAAGTTCACTGTAGCGCTTCCGGTATTGGCAATGTTTTGCGCGAGGGTATAAATGTTGTTTCCCGGCTGTGTGATCAGTTGAATGGCGATGGGATTTGGTTTCAGGTTGTCGTCCGTGGCCGTCCACGTTACTGTGAGCGGTGCAGTATTGTTCACTGCCTGCCCGCCGTTGGGCGAGAGGAGGTTAGCGACGGGCGATTTGGTGTCGAAGGTAAACACCGGAGATATAACCGATTGTGATTGTGCAACATGGGTTGCAAGGAACACAATTAGGACCATCCAGGCAAGGAGGATTTGATTTTTCATGGGAAAAGATTACAAATTTGTGAAGAGACCAGGAACGGGGATTTATAAAGAATTTTGAATGGTAAATTTACCAATATTTACTTACAAAACATTTTCCCAATTATTTTTCCTGGTCATTTCCTTCGCCGCGGTTGGCGCAAAGTCTCCTCCCGGTAAAAACCGGGAACATCATGACAGATAACATAAAAAATGACCTCAACCCCCTTCCCCTTCTCCTTGAAGGAGAAGGGGAGGAGTTGCAAATTAATGTTTTACCATAATTAAACGACTTTTGTGCTCCCATTTTTTAGAAAGAGTTGAATGTTGAATATTTTTAACATAAAAGGTTTAAATTAAAGATAAACAATCAATTAGCACCAACTCCCCTTCTCCTCTAAGGAGAAGGGGAAGGGGGTTGAGGTCAAGTTAACCAGTAATTTACGGATAATCCAATTTTGCCCCTCAACCGCCACGATCAGACTGAAACAGCCACAATGTCATCAGGCGCCAAAACATGGATGTTGGCATCCCGAAGCACAATTTTCTTTTTCAGGAACAGCGCCTTCACCATCATTTTGTCATGGGACAAAGGAAAATTCCGGCATTTCTGTTCCAATAAATTTTCCAGCTCATCACCATTGACCGTTTCCGACCACTTCACCTCCCCAACAAGCAATGTGCTTTTATCCGTTGATTCTGCCAGCACATCAATCTCCATGGGCTTCCTGTCTGCTCCCGCTCCCCACCATCTGGATGCAGGATTAAAGGTTTTTCCATTAATTTCAAGGCGGGGGACCGCTTTTCTGCATAAATTTTCCCAAATTCCTGAAATATAATGGTCCAGGTGCAATTCAATATCGAGCCAAACCATATCGGCCAAACCAAATTCAAACCGGCTTTTGTTCGGGAAAAAAGCACACGGCGCAACAAAGTTGATTTTCCCCCACGCCGTCGGACATAAACCACAATTAACTGGGGTTTTTCCCTCTCAAGGGAGCGGGCAATTCGTTCGATCTCCCTTTCACAGTTAATAAATAGATCTACAGTCATACAAAATAATTATGCATGAGAAAGATAATGTTTTTCATGCATAATATCAAAATTATTGTGTGCAGTTGGGCTTTTATCCCGACGCTTTAAACCTGAAGTTGGATTTGTCTGTAAATAAATTCTCGCAGATTAATCAGAAAAACAGGCAGATAAACGCATATAATTCATGTTAATGGACAGGGTAATACATCTCCCCCTCCCTTTTTTGGGGAGGGGGTCAGGGGGGCGGGGGCATTTTGGGGATCGGGTCAGGGGGGCGGGGGCATTTTGGGGAGGGGGTC
>JBAXRP010000265.1:0-6230 GCA_037131145.1 Bacteroidota bacterium | reverse complement strand
GTTCAAGGTTCAAGGTTCAAGGTTCAAAGTTCAAGGTTCAAAGTTCAAGGTTCAAGGTTCCGAATTCAAGGGTTGTGATTTTTATAGTTTATTTATATATGGAAGCAGGAATCAATTTTATTCCATGAAATTCCTTTCTGATGAGTCATATATTTGATTACGAAGCAAAGGGGCGATTTGAAAAAACATTCTAAATAACAGACATTCAACTAATTCAAATAAATAATGTTGTATATTTCAATATAAATGGTTAATTTTGAAATGAATCACGAATAGGAAATTCAATAGAGAAATATGCAACAGGACAAATGTATAGAACAAATAGGAATTTTGCAAGAGGTCGCTTCAAATACTGCAAAGCCAACAGACCCTTTTAGAAGAGGAATTAGCAGATGGCGAAATGCCCGAAAGAAAAGTATGTTCTGAATTTCCGCCCAAATTGGAGTATTTCTTATCCTACACAGTCGAATCGCTGATAAAGGTTATTTGGCTGATGCGAGAGTGTGTAATCAACCATCCTGATTTCGTATATTAATTTCATTTTTGTAACCGCTATGAATATAACTGTTTCCGCTAAACTACCGTTTTCGCTGATGGCGAAACCCATTGGTTCTGTGTGTAACCTGAACTGCTCCTATTGTTACTATCTTGAAAAAGAAAAACTCTATCCCAGTGATTCCCATCAACGGGTTATGAGCGAAAAACTCCTTGAAACGTATATTGCGCAGACTATTTATTCCGCTCAGGATCCGGTTGTTCTTTTTGCCTGGCACGGCGGCGAACCGATCATGAGAGGAATGGATTTCTTCAGCAAGGTTATTCAGTTGCAAAAAAAATATGGCGGTGGCAGAGTGATTGAAAATTCGTTGCAAACCAATGGAACAACCCTCACTGATGACTGGTGCAGCTTTTTCAGCGACAATCATTTCCTGATCGGAATTTCGATAGATGGTCCTGAACATTGTCACGATCATTACCGGGTTTACAGGAATGGTCATGGTAGCTTTTCGCAATGCATGAAAGGCTTGGAATTACTTGTAAAACATAAGACCGAATTCAATACGCTTACAGTGGTTAATGATTATAATGCAAAGTATGCGACGGAAGTTTACCGGTTCCTTAAAAGTGTCGGCAGCCGGTATATACAGTTTCTCCCGGTTGTTGAATGGGTTGATCCCGCTGCGAAACCTGATGAACTAAGGGTATTGTCTGCAGATACCCGGAAAAATGCTGAAATCACCGACTGGACTGTTGATCCGGTAGATTATGGGAATTTCCTGATCCAGATTTTTGATGAATGGGTACGTAAAGATGTCGGCGACTATTTTGTGCTTACTTTCGATTGTGTACTTGAAAACTGGATGCGCGTTCCTCCCTCAGTTTGTGTTTCTGCCGAAACCTGCGGCAATGCCGGCGTTGTGGAATATAACGGCGATGTATTCGCCTGCGACCATTTCGTTTTCCCGGAATATAAACTTGGCAACATAAACGAAAAATCGTTGCTGACCTTAATGAATTCTCCGTTTCAGCATCAGTTTGGGCTGAACAAGCGCGACAAACTGCCTGCTTTCTGCAGGAAATGCGAATTTCTTGACCTATGTAATGGCGAATGTCCCAAAAATCGCATTGTAAAAACACCCGACGGAAAGCCGGGGTTAAACTACCTCTGTCCCGGTTTCAAAATGTTTTATAAACACACCGAACCCTACTTTGACTTCATGGCAAATGAACTACATAATAAGCGGCTGCCTTCGAATGTTAAAACATGGGCCGTAAACCGTCAGGTGAAGACCTGAGATGCGCGTTTATGAAACCAGCGCGGTTTTCATTTTGTCTTATGATAGAACATAGCGACGCAGCATAGAACAACAAGTACATCAATGGCAAACATAATCGCCAACATCGCGCTCACATGCTGAAGTCCGATCATAAAAAAACCAGCGCCAATTCCAATCAGGGGGAAAATTATTCCCAAGGCTGAGGCAATTTTCATGTTCAGGATTAGTAAAATGCCAATGGTAAAATAAATAATGGCAAAGGCAAGCATGGGTAGCGCATATAAATCCTGCGGGACTTTAAAAAAAGGCAGTGCATGCAAAACAGCGGTCAGAATCAGAATCAGCGCGGCAAAATAACGAATGGCTCTCATTTCATCAGGATCATTTTCTTCACCACTTTCTGCGAATTAAAATTCAGTGTGACAAGATACACGCCGGAGGGCAAAAGGCTGGCGTCAAAATCAAATTTATGGGAACCAGCATTAAGTGTTTTGTTTACCAATACCTGTACTTCTTTTCCTGATAAATCAGTGACAGTCAATAGTACTGTGCCGGTTTCAGGAATATAAAATGGAATGGTTGTTTGCCGGTTGAAAGGATTAGGCAAATTCTGGAACAGCTTTATTTGTATCGGCGATGGTCCAATTTCAGCAACACTCGTGGCATTTGCAAGCTGTTTTTTCAGATAATCATTTTTCAATATCAGCTCTTCTTTTGTCATTCCCGGCACAGAAACATCATCGCGCACGTTTCCTGTCGCGAAATCAACAAGATTTATTAATTCAACCGGATCAGTTGTCAGACAATAAAGTTCCCATTGATCCTTTTCAATTCCTTTTGGATCCACATATTGAACAATTTTCCAGTCTCCGGCGCAAAACGCGCGTATGTTGTCGGGCTGACGGACAGTCTTTGGCACAAGGGGATAACCAATGCCGATTACGGAATCAACCCTGTCAATAAACAGATTGTAGGACCCTGTTTTCACATTGCCCGGATTGTTGGTACCGAGTTCGGTAATCATGTCATTGCTCATAAATACAACGCCGGCTCGCGGATTTCCGTCAGGTCCGATGATTGGTCCGGTATTTGTCCCTTTGATATGCCCCGACAGGTCAGCTCCCGGAAAGGCATTTAGCGCAGATTGCCCATGAATGGGAGCCATTTTGCTTCGTAACTCTTCCACTGTAAATCCGGCGAGGGATATCAGAGTTGGCGCGAGATCAATTGAGCTTGTGGGTTGGAGAATTTCCCTAATCTGCTGTTTATTTGCATTGACAAGGGGCGAGGATATTACCATCGGCGTCCTAACCGCTTCTTCGTAAGCGTTATGCCACTTCTGGATCATCCCGCCATGCGCCGCGGTCATGTCGCCGTGATCGGATAGGAAAACAACGATTGTATTATCGGCAAGGCCATTGTTATCAAGGGCATCCAATATTTTGCGGAGCTGCAGGTCGGCAAGATAATGGCAGTAGAGATAGAACTGGTTATAGCTCAACGACCAGGCTGAATCGTTTGCGCCCTGGAGTTGAAACGGTAGCGGCGACCTGAATGGCATTTGCTTCTGCATAAAATTATGATCCGTACTTGCGCCATAAGCCAGTCCCCACTTTAACGCATAATCCTGCTGACACCAGGGTTTGTAGCCTAAAGATTCGTTAAACGTCTGCGGCAGAAAACTGTTGTTCTGTGGGAAACCGTCGGGATTTAGGTCAACCTGAAAAATTCGTCGCACAGAATCCCCGTTAATTACTTTCCACACTGTATCGAAACGGCTTTTGTCTCCCATGCCCGGAATGGATGGAACAGGGGGATAATAAGTCCATGGAACAACGCCTGTGCCACCGGGCGCTTGCCAGTTAATGGGCCAGGCGCTTACGTCATGGGGATTTACCATTGAGCCAACAGTTAACCATGGAACGCCGGAGCTGTCTGTTCCTGCTTTGGTGAGAAACTCCACGATATTTTCGGTGAACAAAACATCGCGAAAAACTCCCAGATTGCTCGACGTTCCACCATGCGGCTCAGGATATGAACGTTCCCAGTCAGAAAACCCCCAGGGTTCAAGATAGTCGGGCGGCTTTGCCTCCGATATATGCCATTTCCCAAAATAATGGGTTTTATAACCGGCAGCGCGGAACCAGTCGCCAATGGTTGGTGCGCCGATGGAATCAAGGAACGGCACATCTTCGGTTGACTTGAAGAGTCCGTCAGTCTGGTCAACGCCTGTAACCGACGAATATTGACCAGTCATGATACAGGATCTGCTTGGCACGGATGCGGCAGAGGCGGTATAATGTTTTTTCATGACCACCGCGTTTTGCCTCAGGCGCAATAAACCCGGGAAAAAGCGTGTGTATGAATTCCCTGCGGAAAGCGGCCGAAAACCAAGAATCTCTTTTAATTCCTGAACAGCGCCCTCATCGGCGCCGTATCCCTCTGGCGGGGTCTGCATCTGATCCACCATGATCAACAGGATGTTTGGATGCGTTGCAATCCTGGCGGGGGGTGTGTCACGAAATCCTGTGAGCGCCGCAACTGCAAGAAGCGCGGGTGGAAGGCTGATTAATTTTCCGGAAATTTTTTTCATGATTAAATGATTATAATTTTCATAGTTACATGTGAAATGAAAGATTTAATCTTAAAAACAAAAATGAAACTAACCTTTTACGTCCAACCAATTATCTCTGCTTTGATGAAAGCTCTGGCGATAAAGACTCAGTTGTTAAAACTATGAAAATTTATAGGATGTATTTTCACTGAAATGGTATGTTTTTTCATTGATAGTGGTTTCACCCTTTGAGCTTTTTAAAACTTGTGTGATTTACCAACGATTGCATTTGGGTAATGGCCATCTTGTTCAAATGCAACAATCGTTCGTTCTGCGGCAAACCCTGATGAATAAGTACGGCATTGATGCTTTCCATATTCGACTACACTACCAATTGCTCAATTGTAGCCATGTCGCGGATGTTGCCCTCGGCAACAGGGCTTTCGTTTCGCCATTGCTGGGCGGTTTTACCAAACAGGGCAGTATTAAGCAAGTCGGCTTCGCTGGCATAAATATAGTTGATTTGTTCTTTGGATAATTCAGGCGGGATAAGATGTTCCCTGATGGCGTCGGTATGAATATGATAATTTACTTTTGCCAGGGTGCGTTGTAAATTCCAGTCTAATTTCAACCGGTTGTTTTCGTCTTCTTTAAGACGTTGAAATTCTTTAATGAGATAATATTTGAATTCGGGAGAAATCCATGAGCCAAATTCAAAAGCAATATCTTTATGAGCAAAAGTTCCTCCATGATATCTGCCTGGCTTAGAAATTATCCCAACGGCCCTTGTTTTTTCAATCCATTGTTTCGCTGATAATACAAAACCGTTGGCGCCACTTTCATTTTTAATTTTACGGAATTCAGTAACATTAAAAACAGCGTTGTTCATTGTTTCCCACAATCCCATAAATTCGATAGTATAGCGGGCGCTTAGCCAATGAGAAATAACAAGACCCGTAGTGTCGGCATTTTTATATCTTGCCATATCCGTTAGTGAAATAAAATCTTCCGCTTCCTGTGAAAAAAGAATAATCTCTATACCCTTTACGTTTATTGTTTTATTTTTACGCATAGTGTAATTCCTTGCCGATTTAAAAGTTTTGTATTTTCATCTTTCGCCAGCTTGCTTTCTAAACCCGTCGAATTCGACGGGTTTAAAACCATGATTATAGATTTGCTCCCAGAAACCTAATTATCCTTACTCATAGTTGCAGGTTTTAGTTGACTGTCTTCCCCCGTTTAATAAACTTCCCATATCCCTTTTCAATAAGGACTTTATCGCCATCAATGGCTACCCTGCCTCTTAAAAGAACCGTCTTGCATTTGCCTGTAACTTCCCATCCTTCATATCCTGAGTAGTCGCAGTTCATGTGATGGGTTTTTGCCGAAATAGTATGTTTTTCAGTTGGATCAAAAATGACAATATCGGCATCGGAGCCAACTGCAATGGTTCCTTTTGCCGGATAAACGCCAAATATTTTTGCTGAATTCGTTGATGTAACCTCCACAAATTTGTTCAGGCTCATTTTATTTTTCAACACCCCTTCCGAAAACAATAATTCGATCCGGTTTTCAATTCCGGGAGCTCCGTTGGGAATTTTCGAAAAGTCGCTGAGTCCCGCTTTCTTTTGTTCCAGGTTAAAAGGACAATGATCGGTAGCGACCACATGCACCAATCCCTGCTCAATTCCCGCCCAAAGGGCATCCTGGTCTTTTTTCTCCCTCAACGGCGGGCTCATTACCCATTTCGCCGATTCAAATCCTTTATCGTACAATGAAGCATCGAGGATAAGATATTGAATGCAGGTTTCAACATGAATCTTCTGGTTTCTTTTCGTTGCCTCCCTGATTTGGTTCAGCGCGCCTTCGCACGAAAGATGAACCACATAAGGTATCAC
>JBAXRP010000264.1:0-6281 GCA_037131145.1 Bacteroidota bacterium | reverse complement strand
TTCCAAATAATTATAAAGCTGCATTTTGTTTGCTTCTAAGTGATCGGGCGCGAAAGGGGTCACATTGTAACCCCTTTCGCGCTCACAAACTTAGTAAACATTTTAATATAAATGAATAATAAACAACTGTTTTTTAACAATTTCACGAATTCATTCATTAGCTATTCTTCTTTTGGGATTTGCCGGATTTTTTTCCCATCATTGGGATATTATCCCAAGTCCTGTCCATTTCCAGTTTCTTAAACTCCTCGGAGATCTTCACATACTTGTTAAAAACGCTGTCTTTTTTATGGACTGTGATATCCTTGATCGTTTTGGTATTCATCCCCAAAACAATGCTATTGGTGATGAAAGTTTTCCTGGCGGTATGGTTGGTGATTAATTTCCATTTTGGTTCTGAATGCTCCCGAGCCTTGCCGCCGGAATAGTTTTGAAAATCTGACCATTTTTGATGTTTTCCTTCTTGAGATTCCTGAGGTTGTCAAAGAATTTAAAGTTGATTGCGTGTAGGTACCTATCTTCATCTCCTGAAACCTGATGGCAGCGTGGTGTAGGTAGGTTTGCCACCGGAGCCGCTTGCTGTAAATGCGTTCAGTGTGGTATCGGGTCGCCACAGTTTTTCCGCTTCAAATATCGGAGGGATAGCCGAAACACAGGAGATGCTGGACTTCTGTGCCGAATACAACATCACAGCCGATATTGAACTGATCAATATGCAACAGGTTAACGAAGCATTTGAGAGGTTGGAGAAAGGCGATGTACACTACCGGTTCGTCATTGACATGGCTTCCTTTTCATATTTCTCAGGTTGAGATTTTACTTCTTGTCATGCTCAACCCAAATGAGTTCTGAAGTCTTAAATCCAATTTTTTTGGCGAGGGCGAGATAGTCATTCTTAATATTTTCCGGAATTGTAGTTTCACGGGAAAGTATCCACAGATAGCTCAAATTATTGCCGCAAACAAGGGCATACTTGTAATCATTGTCGATGGCGATTACGTTGTACCCTCCGTAAAACGGACGAAAAAAGGCAACCTTCAGCATGGCAACATCATCTGCTCCGACGAATTTCGCTATTCCTGTGGCTTCTTTCCATTTCTTTTTCTGATAGTTATAGCCACGGTTAACGACTTTTATAGCGCCATCGTCATTTATGGAATATTGTGCCGTTGTGTTATTCAGGTTCCGTTCAAATGTAAAATCGAAACGGGCAATCTCATACCATTTGCCCAGATATTTTGCTTTGTTGAATGGTTTTATTGCTACCACTCCCACCGGAATGGTAGCGCATGAGCCGAATAAAAGAGTGATAATTGCCATAAAAAAAATGCTTATTGCTGTTTTGACATTCATATTTATTTTTTTTAATCAGGATGAATTTATCCAGAGATATTTTCTCGACCATAAGGAACTTAACCCAACTTGCACCCGTATGGCTGTAACTTAGCCTGTGTCAGGGGACTGATTTTTTCGATAGACTGTTTCGGGTAACACGGATTTTTTAACAAACGGGTAATGCTTATAGCCTAAAGCATTATAAATTTCAGTGACTTTAGGTTCAGGATTTGATATTGACTTCAGCATCAGCAAGGTTAGGCCAAGCAGCATTTGATGTTTTCTTTATAGAATAAATTACTGCAGGATGATTTTTGCTGTTTCAGCCTTGTCGCCATTGACCATACGGATAAAATAAATCCCGGCAGGCAAACCGGTTAAATTGAACTCATGCCTCAACTCCCGGATAAGGTTTTCTGCTATCACTTTTTCCCCAATGGTTCCAAAGATTTCCACAGTAACATTATGATTGGAAACTTCCCCCTTTAACTCAAAAACAAAGGTTCCGGTAGTTGGGTTGGGATAAATTTTGAATGATGATTGTTCAATGCCCGTTGATACCTGGTCATCTGCTGAAGTTGTTGAAGGCATTGAAGGAGTTGCGCAATACGGGCCATTGGGGGCAATATAACCCCACAAATAACCACCTGGCTGAACAGTTGAAGTTGGCAGAAAGGATATTTTCTGACCAGAAATTAAAGTTGCATTACCTCCAGCCAGGACGAAGAACAATGTCCCGTTTCCTGCGGCGGTTATAACCTGACTTGCGTTATAACATTTTGTCTGTCCGTTTCCAACGATAACATTGGTTAAATTTCGTGTTGCAGGGGGGGCGTTAAGTGTATCTGATACAACAACAGGTTTCATGGTATCTTTGAAACATCCATTGTTGTTTGTTACCGTCAATGTTACAGGGAAAACGCCCGATGCTCCGTATAAATGAACCGGGTTGCTGAGTGAAGACGTCAGTCCATCTCCGAAATCCCAATGCCAGATAACAATACTTCCCGGTGAGAATGACAGGTCGGTGAAAGTCGTCAGCGATCCAATGTGAACTGTATCAGCAGTGAAATTTGCAATAGGACCAGGATTTACAGAGATGTCCTTTGATATCGTATCCTGGCATCCGCTATTGTTTGCGACGATAAGCGTGACCGTAAAAGTTCCTTCATTTGTGAACGCGTGAACCGGATTTTGCTGGTTCGAAGAATTGTTGATCCCCGACATCGGATTTCCGAAATCCCAGTTCCAGGCAACAATAGCTCCTCCCCCGCTGGTTTGTGAAAAGTCAATAAACTGTAAAGGCTGCTGTTCACAGGTGACCCCAGATTGGGAGAAACTGGCAACCGGAGCAGGCCCGCCGTTTACGATTTTATCAACAAAGGTCGCGCAACCGTTTGATGTGGTCACAGTCAACCTGACGACATGGGCAGTTGCTGACCCCATAAAGGTATGCGTAACATTCGGGTTTCCTGGGAAGTTAATCATTACTGGATATGTTCCATCGCCAAACTCCCAAACCCATTGAATAATGTAGCCGGAAAAGCCCGAAGGTATATAAGAAAGATCGGTAAATGGTACCGGCGACCCAATACAGTTTGTCGCGGGAAAGGAGAAAAATGCAACTGGTTTAGCGTTGACCATCACCGGTTTTGCTACACTGTGCGTACAGCCATTGGAATTGACCACCGTGAGGGTTACATTGTAGATGCCATAGTTGGCATAAATATGCATAGGTGAAGACAGGCTACTTGTTCCCCCGTCGCCGAAATCCCATGTATAACTGACGATAGCGGCAGCATTGGCAATTGAGAGGTCGGTAAACTGTATTAAATCGCCCTCACAGGTCCCGGAATAAGCAAAATTTGCAACGGGTAAAATGTTGATGACAATCGTTTTTATTATTGTATTTGCGCACCCGGTATTACCTGTAACTGTCAACGATATGCTGTAAGTTCCTGATGCCGAAAAGGTGTGTGACGGGTTTAACAGCGCTGAGGTATTATTTATTCCTGATGTAGGATCGCCAAAGTTCCAGTGCCACGATTGGATGTATCCGTAATTTGTCATTGAAAGATCGGTAAACTGAACGGGCTGACCCGCACAGGTAACAAGTGAATAGGCAAAATTGGCAACTGGACGTGGAATCACCTGAACCTGAATGCTGTAAGATAAAATTATTGCACTGAATTTCACTGTTCGGGTTACTATATAAATTCCGTAATTGGCATATAAATGGGTTGCAAAAACCGGGAATGTTGCCGGAGGGTCGTATGTAATCACATTGCCGTCTCCAAAATCCCACATCTCCTGCAGAATATTTCCTCCCGGGGCGCCTGGTGCAAAATGCACGGTGTCGTTGAAACATCGGGGGGAATCAGAGGTGAAAAATGCCGATTGCGCCTTGGCTTGAAACAGGATAAAAAAGAATACCGCTGATAAAATGAATACCTTTTTCATGAGGAGGATTATTGAGGGAAAAATATATTTGGTAATGCAAGTATAACAAAAAAAAATGCGATTTTCAAAAATTTTATTCAGTTATCCCCGCCCATAGTCAAACAAATTAACGCTGGTATCGTCAGAAATTCATACACCGGAATCCCTTCCATGCCCACAAGCAGGATTTTCGTTGGACTGAAACGCTGGTTAAAAGCTGGAATGCCTGTGGATTGTTTATTCCGCCCACTTTTCACTTCTATAACAATTGTTTTGTTTCCCTTTTGCAAAACGAAATCCACTTCGTGGTTGCCTTCCCTCCAATAGTAAAGGTTTATATTTTCTGTAATGGATTGATTAAGTAAGTGAGTCCCAATGGCAGATTCGACCCATCTTCCGTATATCCTCCAAACCATATAAAATCATCTGCTGTAAAACCAAAGGCATCATTCATTTCATTGAATGACAAGTGAGGAATATAGATCGCTTCAAAACGCCCTGCCAGCGATTCACTCAAACCTTGTTGCAGCATGAGCTGCGATGAACCAGACAGGATAAGTTTTATCGGAATATTATCAAAACTGTCTTTGTCCCAATGGATTTTAACATGGTTGCTCCAATCAGGAATTTTTTGAATCTCATCAATCACGAGCAATGCTTCTGAAGATTCTGCCGACCTTGCCCTCAGCCGGATCGTCTCCCATTGCTGTTGTAACCAAAGTGGTTGAGTAGCTTCATTCGCCGATGCATAATGCCAGGGGAAAGAATATTTTTCCAGAAGCTGCCGAATAATCGTTGTTTTACCAACCTGCCGCGGACCCATCATGACCTGGATGAACTTTCGTTTGAATCCAAGCCTTTCCTGGATTTTCGAATAGAATGGACGTTGAAACATGATTGTGTTTTTACAAATACATTAATTATCTCAATGTATTGAGATAATTTACTCAGTATGCTGAGTAAATTATAATTTGTCTTTCTTATTCCCTTGTTTACTCATTAGCTGTGTTCACCCGCTTGTCGTACATTTTACTTTATAGAAGCAGATTGCTGAAGAGGCGGAATTGAAAAACCGGGGAACCAGTTGCATCCGCGGTTGCCTCCTCAATTATCTGAAGAGCGCCGCGCGGCCGCTGAAAACTCTCATCTCATGGTTAATTTTTGGTTGAGGAGTTATCGGCTGAAATTGAATTCCGTAATTTGGCGCCAAAATTAGTGCCCGACTAACATACCTTTACGATTATTACTTTTCAGTTTCCTCCCAATAAAAACTGATAACATCAAATTAGATAACCTGGGAATATGGCACGGTTTTCAAAAGTAACAGTATCACGAAGAGCCACAGAGGATTCACGAAGTTGCATGAAGAAAAAGGATCAATATTTGTGTGTAACTTCGTGACTTCTTTGTGTAAATTCTTGAAAATATTGGGGCTCATTATCAACAAGTGAAATATACTGACTATCCATTGAAAATAATTTTTCTGTTTGTTCGTATTATCTGTCATTGAAATCATTTTTATGAAGTTTATAAACTGTATGTTCATTTTTTGTTTTCTATTGCCGACTCTCACCGGCTGTAGCCAGAACCAGCCCCCGAAAGTCAATAAAACCCAACCAAATATGACTATGAACAAACTTACCGCCGAAGAAGAACGCGTAATCGTTTACAAAGGAACCGAACTGCCTTTCACCGGTAAATATGAAAATTTCGAAGGAAGAGGGACATATATTTGCAAACGCTGCAAAGCGCCCTTATACAAATCAGAAGATAAATTCGACGCCCATTGCGGTTGGCCTGCATTTGACGATGAAATTCCCGATGCCGTGAAACGGATTACTGACGCTGACGGACGGCGCACAGAAATCGTTTGTGCCGCCTGTGGCGCACATCTCGGTCATGTTTTTTTTGGAGAAGGTTTAACTGATAAAGATACCCGCCATTGTGTAAACTCCATCTCTCTCGATTTTATCCCGGAAGAACAGCAATCAGCGACGCCATTGCATGATACAGCCATTTTTGCAGGCGGCTGCTTCTGGGGCGTGGAATATTATATGAAAAAGATCAAAGGCGTGATTTCATCTGAAGTAGGTTATACCGGCGGAAGGAAAAACAACCCGACTTATAAGGAGGTTTGCGCCGGGAATACCGGACATTATGAAGCCATTGAGGTGGTTTTCGATCCAGCCCAAACTTCGTTTGAAGTTGTGGCAAAAATGTTTTTTGAAACCCACGATCCAACTCAGTGGAACCATCAGGGTCCCGACTATGGAGAACAATACCGCTCAGCCGTTTTCTACCGGAATGATGAACAGAAAGCCATCGTCGAAAAACTTATCCGGGAATTGAAAGACAAAGGTTTCAAGGTGGTAACGGAATTGAAACCTGCCGAAAAATTCTGGAAAGCCGAGGATTACCATCAGGATTATTACGAACACAAGGGGGCAAAGCCGTATTGTCATGGGTACGTGAAACGATTTTGACGAAGGGCGAAGGACGAAGGACGA
>JBAXRP010000263.1:0-6289 GCA_037131145.1 Bacteroidota bacterium | reverse complement strand
ATGTTTGGATTGTTATGCATTTCGGGAGCCATTCTTTCGGGCATGACCATCAGTCTCTTCGCCATCATCGGGATGGAAATAGGGCAGTTTTACATGGAAAACATTGGGATCGTCGGATTGGCTGTTTTCCCGGTTTTGGCAGCCTGGCTGATTGATCTTTATCCCGATATCACCAGCAGGATCGTTCCGGTTATTGCCAGGATTTTTACACCGCTGGTATTTATCCTGGCAATTGTTTACCTTGTTGCAATCGCCATTTCAGGCATCAACCTTTCGAAGAACCGTGATTTCCTCATCATTTTCAACCTGTTTTTGCTCGGAGTGATGGCAATCATCGTATTTTCCCTTTCGGAAATTGACAAATCCAATATCCGCAAACTGAATGTCATCCTTTTATTCCTTCTCGCTGTTGTAACATTGATTATTGATCTTTTTGCTCTTTCAGCCATTATTTCCCGGCTGTCGGAGGGGTTTACCCCGAACCGGACTGTTGTGCTGATTTCCAATATCCTGGTTTTAATCAATATCCTGCTGATTTTACCTGATCTTTTCCTCTCCGGATTTAAAAGAAAATCACTCTACCGGGTGGAGAAGATCATTTGCCGTTATCTTCCGGTGTATTTCCTTTATTGCGTTGTCGTAATCTTTATTTTTCCGTTTATTTTCGGGATGAAATGAACTCAATGTCAAGGTTAGCCAGTTTTTCACTTGTCCATCCATTTTGCTACCTTTGCCCGCCAAAAATCTCTCACCAATGACCATCCCGGAAAAAGAATCACAGATAATAAACGAGTTTTCAATGTTCGACGACTGGTTGGATAAATACAATTATCTTATTGAACTTGGTAAGACATTACCAGTCATTGACGAGAAGTTCAGGACTGATCAGTTCCTGATATCAGGATGCCAGTCGAAGGTATGGCTACATGCTGCATTAAAGGATGGAAAAGTAATATTTACCGGCGATAGCGACGCCATTATCACTAAGGGCATTGTCAACCTTTTGATTCGGGTTTTATCCGATGAAAAGCCGGATGATGTAATTAATGCAAAACTTGATTTTATCAACCAGATCGGACTAAATGAACATCTCTCGCCAACCCGAAGCAATGGACTGTCGGCAATGATCAGGCAGATGAAACTGTATTCGACGGTTTTTAAAATGAAAGGAGCATAAGAAATTTCGGAATGATCTCTTTGTTACTTTTTCAGCAACTTAAATGCATGCGTCCACTCATTACGGAGCATTCCGGGGATACACCAGAGCATACATAAAGGTTCAATGGCACGGGCTGCTTCCACTGCGCCCATATCTTCGGTTTCCCATCCGAATTGATCCAGAATTACAGTAACCAGCGCTTTCGCTGTAGCATCATTTCCACAGATGAACATGGATGGTTTGATTCCGTCAAAATCGGGATTGATCATAAAACCGCTTCCTACGCTGTTGAATGCTTTTACAAACCTCGCTTCAGGAAATTCCTTCTGCAACTGCTCCATTTGAGACGCATCAAGCCTGCTGAAGTATTGAACCACTCCATTCACAGGCGGCAGATCCGCAATGGGGTTGCTGGTATCAATAAGAACCTTTCCGGAAAGATTTTCAGCTCCTGCAAGCGCCAGCGCTGATGCTGCCATAGTTCCTTTAACGGCAAGAACGACGATGTCTCCAAACGCGGCAGCCTCTCTGAAACTTCCAGCCAGCGCTTTATTTGTTTTCTGCCATTCGGCAAGTTTCGACACATCCCTTGTGCCCATCATAACTTCATATCCATGCTTGATAAAGCCGCTGCCCAGCGTCTGAGCCACAACTCCTGATCCTAAAATTCCAATTTTTGTTTTCATTTTGTTTGTTTTATGGGTTTTTAATCTGATTTATAACAATACTTTGCAACTAAATGAATAACCGCCCTTCCGTTTACTTGCGTTTCAACGTTTTCAACTTTTCCTTCAATCTGCTTACGGGCGCAAAATCGGTAAGATTTAGCAACTTATGATTGAGCAAATAGGTTATGACCCTTTTTTCTATGGTGTGATGGAGGGGAAGAAGGATAGCTATTAGAAATATTTTAATAACAAGTATTTTCCATGGCTCACCATGTGTGATGCTTTCGATTTTGTGATCGGCCAGCAAAATGATGAATTCAAAAAGAAATATAAAAGAAAAAAAGCCGAGCATCCTGATAATCCACTCAGGGACCTTCAGGCTCCCAAGCATTATCAGGATAACAAAAACCGTAAGGATGCCAATAGTCATAGCGGTGTATTGTAAATAATGCCGTCGTTCTGTTTCCTCCTTCTCACTTTCGGCAACCCTTTCACGCTGGCGGGTCTCATGGTCAATCTCAATCACGAGTATCTGGTCTTTTTTCGACAGGGAGTTCATGCTATCGGAGAGAACCTTGTTTTGAATAGCAAAGTTGTATGCATTTCTGTATTGGCCTGTTGCTGCATAGAGTGATTCAAGTTCTGCGGATGCAATGAGCATATATTCCAGGTATGAGGCCTTTTCGGCCAGTTCATACGATTTTGTCAGTTTGGCAAGCGCTTGTTCTGTGAAGCCGTGACGTCGAAGGAATTGTCCGAACCTGTTATAAAACTTTGATTGAAGGATTATATTCGGGTCGGATTCGAGAATTGGTTCGGCTTTATTGAAATAATACATTGCTGAATCGGTTTGATGTTCTTCTTCGCAAAAAAAGGCTTTCAGCCGGTAATATAGTCCAGGGTTCTCCAAAACCAGCCTTTTCCATTCACCTGGCAAACGTTTGTAATAAAGGTCCTTCAGCAAACCAATCTTATCGGCTTCAATCAGATGAGTACGGTACAGGGCAATTTCGTAACGTACAAGCCGCTGATGCTTGTTTCGCATAGCAAAAGTAAGAATATTAAACATGCCCTTTTCATTCAACCGGTTATTGTTTGAGTTTAAATCAATAACCTGAAGATCGTACTCAATCCACATCAACGCTACAGAATCAACCGGGCGTTGCTTGTTAACCAGGTTACGTTGCATCAACTTGTACCGCGTCGCCTGATTGAACAATTTATTGAAATTGTAGAAACTTGATAACCTGTTGTAACATTTTATCAGCAGGTCGCTTTTATTTTCCTTTTCAGCGAGAGCGCTTGCATTGATATAATTCCGGAAGGCTTCAATCTTCTGATTTTTTCCCTCCAGACTAATACCGATATCGAGGTAGCTTTCGGCTTTATAAACATTATTTTCAAGCGTACTTGCAATGGAAAGTGACCTGTAACTGTACTCAAGAGACTTATCATACTGGTATTCTGCAAGATAAACGGATGCAATTGCCTTACTGACCAGGAATGAGGCATCGGGGTTGTTCATGATTCCGGACAACTGCTCGCACGTCAGAGCATAAGCCAGAGCTTTATTATTAAAATTAAATAAGTCGTTTGAAGAAATGTATCTGATATAAGCGAGCAGAATCAATTCCTGACGATGACTTGATTCAGCAATCTGAATGGCCGCCTCGCTCAGGCTGTCAGCAAGCCTGTTATCATCGAGGTAGTCCAGATAGAAAAATGCAAGGTTGGAAAGCTTCTCAATTTTAAGACTATCATCTCCTGATGAATCATATTCATGCCATACTTTCCTTAAATACGCTTCCGGATCAACCTGTGAGTACACTGAACCATTTTCAACCGTTAGTACGAGAACGAAAAACAGGTGGACAGTCACAAATCTGTTCAGGTTTTTCTTCATGCAGAATGAATTCTCACAGAGTTAATTTTAATCTTGACAAAAATAATTTTTGCTGACAAATCCTAAATGATTATCTTTGAGCAAAATTAAACATTTATTTAATCTAATACTAAATTAAATTCATATGAAAACTAACAAATATATTTTTTCGACGCTTGGTTTTGTGGCAGGATTGCTTTTTGGTTTTTCAGTTCTTGGGTTGCTTTCCTTTTCTAATGGTCCTGGTTCTGCTGGTACCGGGGCAGGAATTGAACCTATTTCAGCAGCAGAGGCACAAACTTTTTTACACAATTACATGTCGGAGGCGACCGCCATTAACGAAGTTATCAAAGGATTCTCCATAGACAAGGCCCAACTCGAAGCTATGAATGCCATTTCGAAGGAAAATCCGAATCTTGCCGGATTCAGAGTATATCTGGGCAAAGATAATAGTTCCCGGAAAATTGGAATTGTTGTGGGCATTGAAAACGATGGTAAAGATGCTGTGAATGGCAAGG
This sequence comes from Bacteroidota bacterium, assembly GCA_037131145.1. GTDB lineage: Bacteria > Bacteroidota > Bacteroidia > Bacteroidales > FEN-979 > CAIVAT01. The sequence goes on along the minus strand of JBAXRP010000263.1, from coordinate 2,062 downwards.
TTTATAACACCGACGCAGGGGTACTTAGTCCTTGTCCGCCAATTTGCGATGTAAGCAGTTCGATAATAAAGAATTAACCCTTCCCACAAAGCAGTAGTTTGTTCAATCCTCAGAAAAACAGTAACTTTGCAAGTAAATTGATGAATCATGGAAATTTCAGATCAAGTTCACCATACACCAATTGAAGCCAAAGTTATTGCTGCCATACGTTCTGTTTTCGACCCGGAAATCCCGGTTAATATTTATGATCTTGGCTTGATTTATAATCTTCAGGTGAATGAACAAACGAATGATGTGTATATTCTGATGACCCTTACCACTCCTAATTGTCCGGTTGCTGAGGATATGCCCGGCGAAGTACAGGAAACGGTTAAATTGGTCGAAGGCATTGGAAATGTAAAAGTTGAACTTACCTTTGAACCGCCCTGGGACAAGGACATGCTTTCGGAATCTGCATTGCTCGAATTGGGACTACTTTAGTTTCAGGTTCAAAGTTCAAAGTTCAAAGTTTAAAGTTTTTCGCTGTTTCGCTATTTCTTACTTTTGCCGACTGCAAATTTTTCACAATGACTCCACAAACAGGTCTCCTGTTATCGAAAATAGAATTTCCATCCGATCTTAAGAAACTTCGCATCGAAGAACTTCCACAGTTGTGCGAGGAGATACGGCAGTTTATTATTGAGGTAATGTCGGAAAATCCAGGGCATCTGGGAGCCAGTCTGGGCGCGGTGGAACTTGCAGTTGCGCTTCATTATGTATATGACGCGCCGGTTGATAAAATCATCTGGGATGTGGGGCATCAGGCTTATGCTCACAAAATACTCACAGGCAGAAAAAATCGGTTCGACACAATCAGGACATTCAAGGGAATCAGCGGTTTTCCAAAGATTACTGAGAGTGAATTTGACGCCTTTGGCGTGGGTCATTCTTCAACCTCAATTTCCGCCGCGCTTGGCATGGGCGTAGCGGCAAAATTAAGCGGCGAAAAAGATCGTCACCATGTAGCTATTATCGGAGATGGCGCCATGACCGGAGGAATGGCTATGGAGGCTCTGAACAATGCAGGCGTTTCAAATGCAAATCTATTGGTAATTCTGAATGATAATCAAATAGCTATTGATAAGAATGTAGGGGCTATCAAGGATTACCTTGCGGATATTGTGACCTCCAAAACCTACAATAAGTTTCGCGATAAAATCTGGTTGTTGATGGGAGGAGGCACGAGGTATGGAAAAAACTCAAGAGCCATTGTAAAACAACTCGGAAATGCTTTGAAAACAACGCTGCTTAAAAGCGGGAATCTCTTTGAGGCTTTTAATTTCAGGTATTTCGGACCGGTTGATGGCAACGATGTGATAAGACTTGCCAAATTGCTTTATGACATGAAAAATATTAAGGGTCCAAACCTGCTTCATATCCATACTATAAAAGGTAAAGGGTTTGAAAAGGCAGAGAAAGACCAGACCGTATATCATGCGCCCGGAATGTTTGATAAAAACACAGGCACAATAAAGGAAGATAAATGTCATGGACTTGCGCCCAAGTATCAGACAGTCTTTGGCAGAACCATTATCGAACTGGCGGAGATGAATCCGAAAATAGTAGGAGTAACTCCGGCTATGTCAACCGGCTGTTCGTTAAATCTGATGATGAACAAGATGCCCGACCGTACATTCGATGTGGGAATTGCCGAGCAACATGCGGTTACATTCAGCGCGGGGCTGGCTGCTTCAGGGTTTACGCCGTTCTGTAATATCTATTCTACCTTCATGCAGCGGGCTTACGACCAGATCATCCATGATGTGGCTCTGCAAAAACTCCACGTGGTATTTTGTCTCGATCGCGGCGGGTTGGTTGGCGAAGATGGCGCAACTCATCATGGGGCTTATGATCTCGCCTACCTCCGCTGTATTCCCAATATGATTGTCGCCTCTCCCCTGAATGAAGAGGAGTTGCGCGATTTGATGTTTACAGCCCAGCTTGAAGGTATGGGGCCTTTTGCAATCCGCTATCCCAAAGGCAGAGGCGTTATGCCAAAATGGAAAACTCCGTTTAAGAAAAT
>JBAXRP010000262.1:0-6336 GCA_037131145.1 Bacteroidota bacterium | reverse complement strand
CTTAATTGTGATAAGGCTTGAGAAATTTAACATTTATTAATAGACACTTGTGATAATCTTTATATAAACTTACAACTTAAACTTTATAAAATGTCGCTACTAAACCTTATTGAAAAAGACAATGCCACAGGCAGGATTGCAGAGATTTACGAAACAATGATTAACAACATGGGATTTATTCCCAACGCCTTCAAGATTTTCAGCCCGAGCGAACATGTTCTGGATATGCAGTTTAAGAATCTAGGATATTTTATGCACCATAAAACCCTGAGCGGAAAACTACTTGCTTTTATACGTCTGCTTGTGTCGGAACAAGAGCAATGCGCATACTGTGTAGGAATGAACTCAGGTATTCTCTTTCAATATGGGGTGTTACCTGAAGCTCTTGCTGAAATAAAAACAGATCCCTCCAAGGCTCCTCTTGAAGCAAATGAACTTGCTCTTCTTCTATTCGTGCTTAAAGTTGTAAAAAACTCCAATGGAATTGAGCAAAGCGATGTAGATCAACTTAGAAATATCGGTTGGAGCGATACTGAAATTCTCGACGCAACATACCACGGCGCTACCCAAATAGGCGCTGATAAAATCTTCAACGCCTTTAAAATCAATGCGGATATGTAACAATCGGGCATTTTCCTTCCGATTTTCACTACTTCGCTACCTCGTTACTCATTTCATCAATGAGAAATCGCGCTGCAATTCCCGCCCAGATGTAGGTTTTGTTCCATCCCGCCTGCCGGTCGTCGGCGCTGTAAAATTCCCAGAAAACATGGTCGTTCTTCAGGTGGTAGATAATATTATCGAGTACCCGGTTAGAAAGTTGTTTCGCAACCTCCTTATAACCGTAGTCCCTAAGCCCGCGGTATAGCAGGTAATTCCATTGTACCCACACCGGTCCGTTCCAATATCCGATAGGATTGTAGTAGTCGCTGACCGCTGTAAGCGATGGAATGCCATAGCGCCGCCAGAATTCTGTGGTATCGGTCATTTTTTCAACAAGCGATCCCGCCATTTTTGCATCTGCCACCCCAGCCCATAAAGGAAGAAAGCCGATGATCTCTTTGATCTTCAAATCATTGTTGGTATTGAATGTAAAGGATTGATTGTTCCTGTTTATATTGTAATAAAACTCTGTTTCCGGGTCCCACATAGTTTTATTGATAAGGAGGCTTCGCTTGGCTGCATCTTCCTTCCACCGTTGTGATTCGGTTCCAAGTCCGAGAAGTTGCGCCATCTCTGCCAGCGATCTGGCTTCCATAACGAGCGTCGAATTGATATCGGGACCTTCGAAGTTCGACGCCCAGCCAACTTTATCCCAAACTGCAACCCGCGCATCACGCACTGATTCAAGTTCGGCGTGAGCTCCCCATTCACAAAGTCCGTTACTGTTAGAATCGCGGTTTGCCACATAATATTGGTAGAACTTTTTTCCCGATTGGTAAGCATCTTTCAAAAAAGTCCGATCGCCGGTGATTTTAAATAACTCAAGATTTTCGTAATTGAACCACGGCGCCGAACTGGTTGATTTGTCATTGGTTATGATGGTTTCATTAAGATATGGACCGGTTCGGTAATTGATGTACCCGTCGCTGCGTTGCCGCTCCATGTAAACCCGTTGCGAGTTCATGGCGCCTGCCGGATCCATATAAACGTAAGCTATCATTGCCAGACTTTCATGAAAAACCTGACCGCCATATCCCCATCCCCATTTTGGTTCCCGCGAAAAAACATAGTAATTGTAATTACATTCCCCTTCAGGCGGCATCATGCACTGGCGCATCAGCGAAAAAGCGCTCCAGTAAAGCATCTCCTGATCGCGATTTGTGAAATTGAGTTTCGGGACTTTTGAATATGCCTTTTCATCAGCCTTCACAAGGCTTTCCGGGTCGAAATTTTTTGGAAGCGTACAGATATTTCTGTTTTTTCCTGATCCGGGCGTTTGTTTTTTTGTAAGATCAACCTTTATAGTGAATTCGGTTGCATCTCCCGGCTGAAGAGTAAAATCCCTCGCGCTTACAAAACCCTTGATATATGGCGCAGTCCGCTTTTGCCTGACTATTGAAGCTATCAGATCATCTAACGGCTCTTTTTCACTAATTATCTTGTCGTTACTCGTTTTGCGGACAAAAGTTGCCCCCGTCAGGGCGGTAAATCCTGTAAGAGTCCAATACCCAGTCAGCGTGTCGGTTACCGGAATGTTGTGTTCCTTCATCCAGCCATCGCGCTGTTTTTGGAGAGGAAATATAAAACCATCGGGATTATCGCTGTGATCAATATCATTAACACTGTCGGAAGAGGTATAATAGAGATACGGCAAAACCGTAAAGGAAACAGGAAATTGCGCTTCATTTACAAGTCTGTATTGTGCCAGCGCTGTTTCTGAACTGTATGAAGCGAAGAAAACCTCAACCCGAAGGTCTTTCACTGGGTAATAGTAATATTTTATCAAATCGCTGTAAGATGCTGTAACAACAGGTTCGCGATAAAGTTCCTGTATTCTGAAAATAATGCGTTTCCCCATCTCAAAAGCGATACCTATATTCGGACCGTCTTTTGAAACGAACTCAACCCCGGACTCGTCGTCAAACCACTGAAACTGGTATCCCTGGTCGGTTTTATAATTTGATCGCTCAGGCGGCGCCGCGTAAGTAGTGAACAGGGCGTCGTGCTTTGTGGCTTTGAGATTGGAGAGGAACTGGGAATGTCCTTGATGATTTAATCTTAAAATGATCATCAGTAAAATCAAGAGTTTTATTTTCATCATAATTGTTTCGGAATGGACTCAGTATTGCAATTTTTCGGGAAAGCGCTCCCGGATGTACTGAAGCGCTTCGCTTATATCGAGAGCGTTGCTTGAAGGTCCAACCCTGATAAACATCTCTTCATCAGAGCCCGGTTGCCTCAAAAAAACGGGTCTCCCCGAAGGTTGGCAATGAACAAGACAAATGGTTTTTTCTTCAACTTTTTCAAGAATTGTGCGAATGTACGGACTGAAATCGCGCCCCAGACATGTGCGGATCAATGTCCACAAATGTAAAAGGAATTTGTCTTCATTGGCAAATTTATCGGTTTCAATCCCTTCAATTGAGCCGTCGTCCTTAACCCCGATTAAAAGAACGCCTCCTCTCGAATTGAGGAAGGCAGAGATTGTTTTCAGGCAGGCGCGTTCAATAGCCTGATTGGTTTTTCCTGCCCGGATGTCCCACCTGAGCGTTGATTTGAATTCCACGGCGTCACCCTCACCATCCTGAATCAGCTTCTGCCAATGTCGTTCATTAGTGCGAAATTCATTGAGACAATCGAGGAAGTTCCTGGCATCTGACGCCTCTGCAAAAATCTGCGCATAACTTACCGGTAAACATATTTTCAGGGCGATCAGTCCTTTGGTATATTCAGCGGGATTAATCAGTCCGGAAGCCAGTCCGATTGGAAGTACAATACCGGAATTGTGCAGAAAGTTAAGCGCGAATATCGCTGTTTTTTTCCACGAGTCCAAACTGTTATAACTAAGACGAACCAGATCGAGAAACGGATGGGAATCGCTTTCCTCGATGATAATCTCGCTCATCATGTTTGCTGCAAATCGGTTAATTTCAACTATCAAACCCGACAGAGTTAAAAATGCAAAGTTGAAAAGTGGTTCATCAGGTTTGAAAGATTGCACAACGTTATATCCTGTGGTTTTTATTCGCACAAATGGATCGTTGTTTGAAATTGAATCCAACCCGGTTTTAAAGGGATCAAGATCGGCATCCAGTAAATCTTTTTTAAATGAGTACAGAGTTGCGTAAGACAAACCACCGCTGCCAATAGATGATCGTAACTGAATATCAGTGATTAGTGAACGGATAAAACGTTCCGAAGGATGTGAAAACAGATTGCCGCCCGGCGTTAGCAAAGCCTCAGCGCCTTGAAATATCTGGTAGTTCTGATCAACCTTAATGATATCGAGCATTTCGGGATCACAGGCAATTGAAGTGGTTGAAAAATAGTCTGAATATGAATTCATATGAATGTTTTGACTTTATTGGAAAGGGAAAAAACGATAATAACAAATACACAATTATAATAAAATTACCCATCCGTCACTGATAAAAACAGGATACTGTCATAAATATTGCAGAATAGGTAAACCACAGGATACTCAGAATACCTCAATACCACTGAAAAAACTAAAGATTAGCATTACTATTACAGTTTAAGATAACAACCGAATAATTACCGTTATAAACAACAAAGGAGCCGCCCAGTCGGGGCGGCTCCTTTTTCGATAAACTACTCCAATAATCTCCCAAGAAAAATTATTTCGCAGTTATTTTGTATTCCAAAGTTGCAAGATTGATTGAGATAGTGTAGGTTCCATTGCCTGGCGATTGAATTTTAACAGGCTCAGGAGCGCTTTCGTCGGCTCTGTAAACCATTTTTCCAAAGGCGCTGTTGCCACTGAAATCAGTTCCCCATTGCGAAGCCCTTGAACCTGGAGCTTCCAGGAATTTCATTTCGCCGCCATTCAATTTGGTTGTGAGTGTAAAAATACCCGGAGAAACCTTAATAAATGGAATCGCATTGGTATTGTTCCAACCGGCAGTGGTAGCATTACCCACGAGGAAAAGATTTGAAGCAGTGATTGTAACTTCATAAAGGAGGTTTGCAGTATCTGCCATAATTCTGTAGTCGCCATCTGCTACGGGTCCGGGAATTCCGGGTGGATCGGGAACCGATTCTGTTGGTCTGTAAACCAAATTTCCGTTATCGCTGGTTCCGGCAGCGTCTGTTCCCCATTGAGGAGCCCAGGCTTTCAGGTTTGCAATAAATTTGATAAATTTTCCAGGTGAAGTCAGAGGTGCAACGATAACAAACTTCCCTGCTTCTAAATGGGTCATTTCTAAAGCCTTGCTATTATCCCAGGCAACAGAGGTAGCGTCGCCCAGCATGTAAATCGGAGGAACAATAACCTCGGCAGAATAAGGCGTAATGTCAACTGAAATAACTTCTGAAACATTATTAGTTGCCGGATTAGTTTCCGTGAATGAAGCTTTTACCCTGAATTGAAAAGTTGCGAGACTTCCGCCAATACCCTTGTATGTTCCCAGTATTAGATCATTCATTGTGCTAACGTTAATGGAATATGAATAATCCTGAGTATTACTAAGCATTTTAGGCGCTGTAAAATCACCGCCTGCGGTATCCATTTCCAAGGTATAGGTTGGCTTCAGAATATCAGTAAGATTATATGTGGCAGCCTTCCAGGTGTATGTAAATAGGAGAGAATCCTTATTTGCCTCCTTCAGAATATACTTGGAACCTGCGGCAGGGGTAAGTATTTGTGCCGGTGTGAAATAAGCTAAAACAACCTTTGTTTCATCTTTTTTACACGAAAGCAGGCTGAATAAACCGATTGCCAGAATTAATATTGTTAGTTTTTTCATATTTTCTAAGTTTTAAAAATATTAATATCCTGGATTTTGTTTCAAATTGGGATTTGCCGTAACATCAGATGACGGAATCGGGAAGAGGTTATAGTTTACACTAACCGGCCCGCCATCCTTTAATCCACCTTTCCAAGGCCATGTATAGGTTCCGTCGCTGAACTGCCCGAAGCGGATCAGGTCAGTCCTGCGGTATCCTTCCCAGTATAACTCACGGGCTCTTTCATCAAGAATAAATTGTAGTCCCTTTTCAGTAGGGGTAAGTTCAGCGCTGGTAATATTTCCACTATTATCGGTATATGCTCTTGTCCGTAAGGCATTAATCAGGTCGAGCGCGGTAGCCATGTCGCCGCCGCCACCTCCTCTGATCACGGCTTCAGCATACATGAGGTAAACGTCAGCGAGACGGAAAATCGGGAAATCAGTGTCAGGAAAGGTTGCATTTTTACCAGCCGTTCCACCGCTTGTAAGATTGGTAAATTTCGGCGCGGCGTAACCATCGTTAAAGTTGCCAATATCATTTATTTCCAGTGTTTGACCCGCCGTGTAGAAAATCGGACGATGATCAATGCTGGCTGGCGGCGGCGGTTCGTTTGGAATAATAGTATAAGTGTAATCGGGCGCTCCAAGTTTCATAGTGACGTCATATTTTCCTGCTGTAGGGATTAAAATATCCGCGCCGCCGGCTGTAAGAATACCCGCTGCGCCTCCATAATTAATATCCCAGGCGCCATTTGCACGGAATTTCACAGCGCCAACAGTAAGGTCTATGGTAATTTTCCAACTACCGGTTGCAACATCGTAAGTCATGGGTTGATCCGTTGTCCATTGCCCCACTGTTGCCGATCCAAGAATTCCCCATGTAGTTTTAACTACTGTGAAAGTTTTTGCAGTTGTGTCAACATTT
>JBAXRP010000261.1:0-6341 GCA_037131145.1 Bacteroidota bacterium | reverse complement strand
AACCTGCCCGATAATTTCATATTGCTGACCTTCCATGATAAAATAGCCGTAACGCTGCCCGCTTATGGTCAACTGCATTGTGCGCGCAACTTCAAGCGTTGAAACGCCTAATTGCGAAGCCTTTTCGCGGTCAATAGTTATCCTCAGTTCCGGTTTGTTTACCTTGAAATTGGCGTCAACAAACTGGAGCGTAGGTATTTTTCTAGCTTCTTCGAGAAACTTTGGCAACACTTCGGTCAGCGCTTTCAGGTTGGGCGCCAATAGAACATATTGCAGTGGCTGTCCCGAAAAACGGTCGCCAATGGTAGGCGGTTCAAATGGGAAAGAGCGAATGCCGGTAACGCTTTGCAACTCTTTCGACATTTTTCTGAAAATCTCATGCTGACTTCGCGTTCGTTTTCCCGGATCAACAAGATAAACAATCTGCTGCGCCTTATTTGGGTTGTCAATTGTGCCCAGACTTGGCGAGATCCATGAAAAGGAGACTGAAACTTCTGGAAAAGAATCAGAAATATAACGATCAACCTGCGCCATGTAATTTGTGGTGAATTGATATGTTGAGCCTTCGGGCGCCAGCATCGGGATACGGATGTTTGACCGGTCTTCAAATGGAGCCAATTCCGAATGTAATGATTGGAACATCAATGCAATAACGCCGATCAGGATAAGAAAAACCGGAAACGCCAGCCATCTACGGTTCATGAATCCTTTCAGGGAATACCGGTAACCGCGGTTCAGCGCCAGAAAAAACGGTTCGGTTTTATTTACCAGCCAGTTGGAGTTGAGGTGCCGCTGCACTTTCAGGATACGTGAACACATCATAGGCGAAAGTGTGAGCGCGACAAAAGCCGAAATAAGAACAGAACCTGCCACAACAATTGCAAACTCTTTGAAAAGCCGACCGATCAACCCTTGTAAAAACATGACCGGAAGAAAGACCGCCGCCAGCGTTATGGTAGTGGAAACCACGGCAAAAAGGATCTCCTTCATTCCTTTCAGCGCCGCTTCAATGGGATGAATTCCGGTATCAATCTTGGTGTAAATATTTTCAAGTACCACGATGGCGTCGTCGCAAACCAAACCGATGGAAAGGACAATGGCGAGCAGCGTAAGCACATTAATCGAAAGCCCCATTATTGCCATGATGATAAACGATCCGATAATAGATACCGGAATAGCGACTACCGGTATAACAGTTGAACGCCAGTCGCGCAGAAAAAGAAAAATGATCAACACCACGAGAATAAGCGACAGAAGGATTGTTTGCTGAACCTCCTTGACGGCTTCCCGTTCAAATTTTGTGAAGTCGTAGCCAATCCTTACATCATAATCGCCAGGAATCTCCTTCCGCAGATTATCCATACGTTTGTAAAATTCATTGGCTATGGCGACGTTATTGGCGCCAGTTTGGGGAACCACGCCGATAATGATTACCGGCAGAAGCTCCATCAGCACCGTTGACCGATCATTTTCCGGGTAGAGTTCAGCCGTGCCAACGTCGGAAAGGCGGACAATATTTCCCCTGTCCTGCTTTATGATCACGTTGTTGAATTGCTCCGGCGATTGCAGCAACCCGAAAGTACGGATTGTTAATTCCGTCAGATCGCCTTCTACCCTGCCCGATGGAAGCTCAATATTTTCGCGGCTCACCGCGCGTTCAATATCCACGGAAGTAATTCCGTTTGCCGCCATTTTAAACGGATCGAGCCAAAGCCTCATGGAGTATTTTTTTTCTCCGTAAATTTTAATGTCCCCTACCCCGGAAATTGTCTGTAAACGCTCTTTAATTGTATTCTCAACAAGGTCGTTCACCTCCATGATGTTCCGTTTATAACTACGAACAATCATAAAGATAATCGCATTTGCATTGGCGCTTAGCTTCTCAACAATCGGAGGATCCACATCCTTTGGCAGTAATTTTATGGCTTTTGAAACACGGTCGCGCACATCGTTTGCAGCCGATTCCATCTCTTTTCCAAGGTTGAACTCAACCGTAATCATGCTCGATTGATCGGTTGAAACCGAGTTCAGAACCCTGATTCCTTCAATGCCGTTGATAGCGTCTTCCAATGGTTCGGTGATCTGCGCCTGGATAATTTCAGGATTTGCCCCCGAATAGGTTGTGGTGACAGTCACCACCGGAGGATCCATCTCCGGGTATTCCCTTATTCCGAGATAAAAGAAACCCACCGCCCCGAAAATGAGAATCAGCAGGGTAAAGACAATTGAAAGTACCGGCTTTTTTATACTGAGGGAGGAGAGGCTCATGTCAGTTTATTTTTACCGCATTAAGCGGGGAATCCTTTTTAACTCTCAGCAGATTGGTAAGAACAAGGGTATCGCCCACCTTAATTCCATCAATAATTTGAATGTATTCACGATTTCTAACGCCGGTTTTCACTATGACCGGCTGAGCGACCCCATTACGCTTGAGAAAAACGCTGTATCCTTTAATTGAAGGGATCAACGCTGCGGTGGGAATGAAAATGCTTTTCTCCAACTCCTTCAGGATAAGGTTAACGCGGGCGGAAGTACCAGCAACCAAAATGTTATTTTCATTCGGAGCAATAGACCTGATAAGGAGGGTGCGTGTAGCCACATCAACGGCTGGTTCAATTGCTTCAACAACGGCAATCTCATCATCGCAGAGATAATCGGTGCGAAAGCTAACCCTCGATCCGATATGCAGGTCGCGGGAATACCGTTCAGGGATTGAAAAATCAAGTTTCATCTTACTTACGTCCTGAAGGCTGGCTAATACGATTCCAGGATTCACCAGGGCGCCTTCGCTCACGTTACGCAATCCGATTTTCCCTGCAAAAGGGGCGCGGATACTGGTTTTTGCGAGATCGACCTTCAGTATTTCGATTTCTGCCTGAAGTGTCTGACGCAGATTCGAAACTTCATCAAACCTTTCCTGGCTGATTCCGCCTTTGGCAAGCAACGATTTTTCTCTTGATTCATTTGCCCCGGCGAGTTTAACTTCAATTGCCAGCTTGTTGATTCGGGCATTAATATCGGCGTCGTCGAGCTTAAACAACAACTGATTTGCCGTAACAAAAGCGCCCTCTTTCATAAGGATCGCAATGATCTTCCGGTTTATTTCACTAACAATTTCAACCTGTTCATTGGCGCGAAGGGTTCCAACTGTTTCGAGTTGGTAGTTAACTGAAGTATCTTTTGCTATAAAACATTCTACGGGGATCACAGGATTGGTATTGACCTGGCTAATCTGCTCTTTTTTGTCTGAAAAGACAAATATCTTTAAGAGGATAAGAATGGCAACAACGGTTGCAAATCCCAGGAAAATGAATGTTCGTTTCATCCTTTTGTATTTAGACTTTTGAGCTCACTACGAAAACTCTTTTTCACCGCCCGTTTCCTCTTATGACATCCAATTCTTCTGCGGTGAAAACACCTGTTTTAAACAGTTTAAGATATTGTTCCGAAACTCCATCCCCAAAAACCAGCGCGTCGTCGGTGTTGAGAGTTACCTTTACGCCATTATCGAACAAAACCCTGATGGGGTGCGTTTTGTAGGAACGAACCCGTTTCATTTTTATATTGCTTGTGGGGCAAACATTCAGTTGGATTCTGTTATCGGCAAGCCACCTCATAACCTCCGGTGAATCGGCTGCGCCAATGCCATGCTGAACTTCGTCAAGCTCCAGTGTTTCCACAGCTTCTTTAACCGAATCTGCCGATCCAAACTCACCGGCGTGAGCCTTACGCTTCATACCCTGTTTTCTACAAATGCGATATAATTCCTTAAAATTTTTGATGGGTTGAGCAAACTCATCATCATAAAGATCAACAGAGGCGAAATAGTTCAGATCGCTGTATTGATCAAAATCTGTCATCAGCGTTTTAGCCTGAATGCTTCGTGAAAAACCGAGTTCCGGGCTAAAATCAATTTCAGGGGCTACCGTTTTATGATAATATTTTAGCGTTGCCACGATACTGTCGGCGGAAATATTAAACACTCTGCCAAATGAAACGTCAATACTCATTTCAAGCCTGGTAACGCCATCAACTCGCGCCTGAATAAAGGCAGCTTCAACTGCCTTTTCAAAAGCGCCGGGCAATTCAAAAAACGGTCGGTAAACCTTGCCGATCCAACGATTCAGATCTCCGATTCCCGTTTCAGCGGCTTTGAATTTTGAAAGTTTTTTCCCATAATATTTCTCAATGACTTGTCGCCTGCCGCCCATCAGGCAATGGTTGTGCAGGTCGGACTTAGGGATTCTCCGGATTTCCCTGATACTCCCTAAAATTAAAGTTTCAGAAAAACTGAGACCCATAGCAATTTTTAAAATTTTCCGGATATTCCGAAATTAACAATACCCCTGAAGCCATAACCCCATTCCATAAAAGCTCCAAATTCTTTGCCGATTCTCATTCCGAAAGCATTTACATGAAAGGCAAACCCGACGCCAGTATCATTTGAGTTTGCGCTGCCTTTCCTGTCCTGCCAAAGAATCACGGTTGCTCCGGCCTGAAAGCCTGAATACATCGAAAAAATCCCTTTGTTTACATAGTGAAAATCCACTCTGGGCAATACATTTATAAGATAATAGTTCCATGTAAGTTCATTGCCGCTTTTCGTCCGGATCAAAGTACTTATTGGATTTACGCTAAGTGAAAGTCCAACAGAAATCCACGGTTTCAGATGACGGTTGTATTCGAGACTTAAAACGCCATAAAAGGAACAATTGTAATCGGAAATGGTATCCTTCCAGATAGTCATTCCAATTGTAGGCCAAACCGATATCAGGGAATTTGCCATTTCGGGTGCGGTAAGAACGCCATAACCCAGGCGGATTTCATTTTTGCCCATTTTAGTTTCCTGGGCATAAATTGACGAGCTCAATGTTACGAAACAGAGCATTACTAAAATAATAGTTTTCGATTTCATGTGAAAATTGATTAGTTGGTTAGAAACTTTATATGTTTCAAAAATAGATAAAAAAAGAGTTTGTGATAAATAACTAACGATTTTTTATGCTTTTCGGGTATGACCTAAATATAAAACCGTGAACATCTTCCCATTCATACAACCTTACGGGGTTATATGTTGTTTCAATAAAATCTGAAACTCTATTTCCGGGAGGAAGTTTATCGTAGTCCTTTGCCAAAATATCAACAGGAATCAATGGAATCTTATTAAATACGCAAGCGCTTACTCTTTTATGCCCATCATAGATAAACAAGTCGCTTCCAAGTTTAACAGTTTTAACGACACTACTTTTATCGTAATCATTACCGTAAATATATTCCTTGATTTTTCCGGCTTCATCCGGGTTATCCTTTCTTACATCTTGAGTGGGAAATAAAGACTTTGGAGAAACCCAGTATTTGTTTATGGCTCCATTATTTGAAAAGTCGGCATATAGTTTTATAATCAATTTTGAAATTTCTTCAACCGTTGGTAATGTAGTATCAATCACTAAATCAAAATTGGCTAATTCACTGCAATCAACGCCATACTTTGTTTTAAAGCGTTTATCTTCGGCAGCCCTCCTTTCAAGAAGGTTTAATGATTTTTCATAAATATCCTCAACAATTGGTTCGCTGTCCCTGTGTTTATCGGCAATTACTCTTTTGGCGGCGACAACCGGGTTAACCGTAGTAAATATTTTAAACGACTTATGAATGAAATGCCACGCCATTCTTGAATCTATAACGTAAGAATCCTCGTCGTCATTAAGCTTTATTACCAGGTCGTCAATGTATTTATCAATATCGTGGTTTGTTTCTGAAAAATAATTCAGCTCCAAAGTGTTCATGCCACTTTTTTTACCAATTTGTCGTTGAATACCTCCGGTATAAAAATATTTGTAATCAAGCAATTTGCATAGCGTTTTTGCGATACTGCTTTTACCGCTTCCCAGTTCGCCTGTAATTGTGATATTTAGTTTGCTCATTTTATTCGTGTTGATTGCAATTTCTTTCAATACCTGCTCGAGTTGTCCAAAAAATAGGACAAATTAGTTTGCGATGAGGTCAGGAAGTCTGAATTTCGGATTACAAATAATATCTATACTCAAAAGGGGTAAAACCTGAAACCTGTAACTTCGCCCGGGTTAAATTCCAACTGCCAGCTTCTTTACAAACCTGATTCCTGCGCCGGAAAAATGAACTATGTAAATACCCGTGTAAAAGCCTGTCAAATCAAGTGTTTCAGTGGGGTTGCGCATTTTGTGCGTCAGCATGAGACGTCCATCGGGGGTATAAATCGAAATCTGATATAAGGCAGAGGCTTCAATGGTTACATAATTCCGGCAGGGATTTGGGAAAATCTTCACCAGATTTCTGTCATCGGAATCTTCCATTCCACCGAT
>JBAXRP010000260.1:0-6364 GCA_037131145.1 Bacteroidota bacterium | reverse complement strand
GAATGGTGGAGGTTCCCTCAGTATTTGAAGCGCTGCTATTGGAAATGATCATATCGGTTGCAGAGCCTGTTGCATTTACCCTGCCGTCAATGGTTACGCTATCGGCGCCGTTTAAGTCAATCAATGGAGCTGATAAATTTCCGGTTACAGTTATACCTGTTACAGTAGGATAAACAATAATTGAAATATAATTTGATGTATCAGTAGGACTGATATATCCACTCTGATATAGCGCCGCCGAAGCAGTTTCGGTGGTGTTACCATGAATTTTAATTGTGATCTCGCCCTGATGAGTCCCATCGTTAATCTTGTCGAAAGCATCTTTTACTGTCGAATAACATGCATTTACAGAGCCAAGAGTTGCAACAACTTCAACCTGATATATTGAAACTGTCATAGAGCTTGCAGCGCTGGTACCACACGCATTTCCTGCAGTTACCGAAATAATGCCATTCTGCCCGGCAGTTCCGGTGGTTACTGTTATTGTAGTTGTGCCATCACCTGAAGTGATTGTCCACCCTGCGGGAACGCTCCATGTATATGTAGTTGCGCTGGGAACTGCGGAAATACTATAAATCTGGTCTGGCAGATTTGGGCATTGAATGCTATTGCCGGAGATTGCGCCTGGCGTTGAGGGCGCTATCGGATTAATGGTAACTTGCGAAGTAGATGAAACGGAGCTACACCCTCCGCCTGCTGCTATTGTGTTTGTAACTGTATAACTACCGGTTGTACTGCCGGCAAGGTTTATCTGACCAGTGAAAGCGCTTACAAAAATAAGACCCGGCGTAGATGAAAATGTTCCTGCAATTCCACCTCCGCTAAAGGTTGGAAACGGGTTGGCGGCATTACTGCAATATGGGCTTCCTGTGTAGCTAAATGTTGCAACAGGCAAAGCGGTGATAGTTACATTCGTAGTAGTTGTAACCGAGTTGCATCCACCAGAGGCTGCAATTGAATATGTAACGGTAAAGGCGCCAGGAGCGCTGGAACCCGGTATAATGGCGCCAGTAGAAGCATTGATATTCAGCCCAACTGGCGAGGCAGAAAAGACGCCTCCAGTTGTTCCTGTGAGAGTGACAGGTTGAGGATTTGAAAGTGATTGACAAAACGGAGATCCCGGATAAGCAATTGTAGCAACCGGCGAGCCTGTGATGGTAATGGAGCCCGAAGCTGAAACTTGTCCACATCCTCCGGAGGCGGCAATGGTGTTGGTAACAGTATAGGTTCCGATTGTACTGGCAGAAAGGTCCACCTGACCAGTACTTGTACTAAGAAAAATCAGCCCCGCAGTGGATGAGAAAATTCCAGCTACTCCCCCGCCGCTGAATGTTGGCATTGGGTCGGTAGTGTTGTTGCAATAGGGACTTCCGGTATAACTGAAAGTTGCTACCGGCAAAGCTGTTATTGTCACCAAAGTTGTAACGGCAACTGTTAAACAACCGCCGGAAGCGGGTATTGTATAGGTAACTGTGTATGTTCCTGCGGCGCTTGTGGATGGAGTTATAGCGCCAGTGACGGAATTGATGGTTAATCCGGCTGTAGAGCTATATGCGCCACCAGTGTATAATCCCGTTCCGCTTATAGTAACAGATTGAGCCGAACTTAACGACGAACAGAAAGGCGTTCCGGCGTAACTGATTGTGGCAGTCGGGACAGCCGTAATTGTCACCGGAGTTGTCGCCGTTACCACGCCACAACCTCCTGACGCTGCAATGGTATATGTTACAGTATATGTTCCTGCTGTACTTGTAGAAGGGGTTATTGCTCCGGTTGATGAATTAATTGATAAACCTGCCGGTGAAGCCGTGTATGTTCCGCCTGTGGTTCCCGTTTGAGTTACTGACTGAGCAGTTGCAACAGATTTACAAAATGGATTTCCGGCATATAATATTGAAGCAACCGGCAAAGTCGTTATAGTAATTGCTGTGGTTGCTGTTACAATTCCACATCCATTTGATGCAGCAATGGTATTTGTAACTGTGTAAGTACCGGCTGCGCTTGTTGTTAAGTTAACCTGCCCCGATGCGGCGCTCACAAAATTCAATCCCGTAGTTGATGAAAAAGTTCCCGCAACCCCGCCTCCGCTAAAAGTTGGGAATGGATTTGCAGCGTTTGAACAGTATGGAGTACTGGTATAACTAAAAGTTGCTACCGGCAAAGCTGTTATTGTCACCGATGTTGTAACTGCAACTGTTAAACAACCGCCGGAAGCGGGTATTGTATAAGTAACCGTGTAGGTTCCAGGGGCGCTTGTGGATGGCGTTATGGCGCCAGTGCCGGAATTGATGGATAATCCGGCAGCAGAACTATAAGCGCCGCCGATGTAGGCTCCCGTTCCGCTAATGGTAACAGATTGAGCCGAACTTAACGACGAACAGAAAGGCGTTCCTGCGTAGCTGATTGTGGCGGTAGGCACAGCCGTAATTGTCACCGAAGTTGTCGCCGTTACTACGCCACAACCTCCTGACGCTGCAATAGTATATGTCACTGTATATGTTCCTGCCGTACTTGTTGAAGGAGTAATTGCTCCTGTTGATGAATTAATTGATAAACCTGTCGGCGAAGCTGAGTATGTTCCACCTGTTGCCCCAGTTTGAGTTACTGACTGAGCGGTTGCAACAGATTTACAGAATGGATTTCCTGAATATACTATTGATGCAACCGGCAAAGTCGTTATGGTAATTGGCGCAGTTGCCGTTACAATTCCACATCCATTAGATGCAGCAATAGTATTTGTAATTGTGTATGTACCGGCCGCGCTTGTCGCTAAGTTTACCTGTCCTGATGCGGCGCTTACAAAATTCAATCCCGCTGTTGATGAAAAAGTTCCTGCTGCTCCGCCTCCGCTGAAGGTTGGGGATGGATTTGCAACATTTGAACAATATGGGCTTCCGGTATAACTAAAAGTTGCTACCGGTGAAGCTGTTATTGTCACCGAAGTTGTAACCGGTACGGTTCCGCAGCCGCCGAATGCGGGGATAGTATAGGTAACTGTGTATGTTCCTGCGGTACTTGTGGATGGCGTTATTGCGCCAGAGGCGGAATTGATGGTTAATCCGGCTGTAGAGCTATATGCGCCTCCGGTGTATGACCCCGTTCCGGTAATTGTAACAGATTGAGCCGAACTTACCGATTTACAAAACGGCGTACCGGCATAGCTAATAGTTGCAGTCGGAACAGTTGTTACAGTAACTCCAATGGCGTTTAACTTGTCGCAACCATTTCCTGAAGAGGCGGTTGCGGTATAAGTAGTTGAAGCTGTCGGATTGACTGTTATTGCCGCGTTAGCCGGAGAAGGTGTGCCAGCGCCGGCTGAAAGACCTGCCGTTCCCGAAGGGGAGGCAGTCCAACTATAATTATAACTAATTTGCGAAGGCGTCCCCGAAATGGTAACATTATCAATTGCCCAATTGTATCCCCAGTCTGCATCGTATTTGAAACGAACATAAAATATTGGGTTTCCAATGTATGTATCGAGATTGATAATTGCGTTGGCAAAAGCGATGGGACCTCCCTGATTAGAGGTATAGACGCTAACATCAGTCCAGGAAGTTCCATTTGTTGACACCTGAACTTTGCCAGTTTCACCAGGAAGATATAATCTGAAATAGTGGTAAAAATTCAAAGATAAGGAGGTATAGTTAACAGTATTCATTACCGGGGACTGAAGAATGGTTGAAGTAGTAGTGCCAGTTCCCTGCGCGTCGCTGTTAGAAAAATAGAATTGGGTGGCGTCATTAGAATGTATCGCGCCGCTATAAGTAGAAACATACCCGTCCGGGCGCAAAGTCCATGCAGCTTCTAAAGGCAAGCCGCCAATAGAATTGTTTATTGTAGTCCAATTATTGGTTGAATTGTTGAACCCTTCACTAATCAATACTGGTGACAGGGTTGTAGGCAATGCTGATGCTGTAAGTGTAACATTCGTTCCTGAACAGATTGCACCCGTAGGATTAGCCGCAGTACTCACACTGACAGGCAGATTCGGATTTACCGTCATGGTCACACTATTGGAAGTAGCAGGGTTGTTTGTTGTGCAGGAAGTCGCATTGGAAGCAAGCACACAGGTAACGGCATCGTTATTTGCCGGTACATAATTGTACGTAGCGGTGGATGTCCCTACGTTGATTCCGTTTACCTTCCATTGATAAACTGGAGACGTTCCACCGTTAGTTGGCGTAGCTGTGAAGGTGACAGAAGTTCCATCGCAGACCGAATTTACTGAAGGAACAATTGAAATGCTGACAGGAACATTTGGGTTAATTGTAATAGAAGACGTTGCAATAACCTGCGAACATCCTGCGGAAGCAGCTATTGTATTTGTTACTGTATAAGTCCCGGCTGTACTCGACGCTAAGTTTACCTGACCAGTTGCAGCGCTGACAAATACCAAACCCGAAGTTGATGAAAATGTTCCGGCAACGCCGCCGCCGCTATATGCCGGGGTTGGATCAGTTGCGTTTAAACAATAAGGAGAACCGGTGTAACTGAACGTTGCAACGGGTAAAGCTGTTATTGTCACCGATGTAGTAGTTGTTACAATTCCACAACCACCTGAAGGGGCAATCGTATAAGAAACAGTATAGGTTCCTGCGGTACTCGTACCGGGTGTAATTGCTCCGGATGAAGCATCAATAATCAACCCCGCCGGCGATGCAGAATAGGAGCCACCTGTAGCGCCTGTGCGGGTAACAGGTTGTGCAGTCTCAATAGTTTTGCAATAGGGATTTCCTGTATAGGAAATTGTGGCAGATGGAGCGGCAACAACTGTAATAATAGCGGCATTTGATTCATTGCTTGCAACATAAGGGTTTGGAGATATGTTGTTTGCGCTGCTCAGAATGGCGTCTCTAAAAATATAATATGTTCCTGGCACATTAAAAGGAGCTGCGTATGTTGAAGGAGTATAAGTTGCTCCGGTTGCCCCTGAAATGATGGTTCTGGAACCAAGTGGCGCGGTACTGTAAGTCCATTGGTAACCTGTGCCGGATAAAGTAATCCCCGTTGGCAGAGTACCGTAAACGTCTCCGCTGATTGCTAAACCGGAAACGCCGGCGCAAATGGTTTGTGTTAGATTGGCATTGAGTGTATTCGACAGTACAAGGACTATGCTCTGAAATATTACACGGTTGTCAATCAGGTTTTCATAATATTCATAAACAAGCGCGCTGGCTCCTGTAAGACTCATTAAAACTCTGGGCTTCGTTGTAAAAGCCTGATCAACCCAATTATTGTAAATTAATGTTCCATCAACGTACAGGCGACTTCCATCATCGGAACCCAGATTAGCGATGAATAATCCTTTACGTGTCGAATTCATCCTGTATCTTACTGAGAATTGTTCAGTATAGATGGATCTAAAGGTTGAATTGGATGTTACAGTGAAGCAATTGTAATTACCTCCAAAATTCTCATCAAAAGTCTCAGGTTCGGTGTAGTGACCAAAATAGCTGTTAAAGTTCGTCCCGTCATAAACATGACCGATCCATGTATCAGAACCTGCTGTTGTTTGGTCATCGCCCGATGGAGCTGGCGAGGTAACGATTGCGTTGGTTGTGCCGGTGCAACCAATGTTGTCTTTGACAGTAATGAGGTAGGTTCCCGCCGCTAATCCGGTAAAAATTCCGGAAGATTGGTACGCGCCGGAGTTCAGACTAAAGGTATAGGGGGAATGCCCACTGTTTCCGGTAGCCGTAATTGTTCCTGTACTTCCTCTCAGACAAGTCTCTGTTGAATTAGTAGAAACCGCAGGAGAGCCGATGGACATTGTAACTGCATTTGACGTCGCGGGTGAGCCAGTTACACAAACTGCACTGCTTGTCAAAGTACAGGTTATGATATCGCCATCCGACAGCGAGGCATTAGAATAAGTGGTACTGTTGGTTCCTGCATTTACACCATTTAACTTCCATTGGTAAACCGGGCTGGTTCCTCCATTAACGGGTGTAGCTGTAAAAGTAATATTTGTATTAAGACAAACAGGATTTGCGGAGGCTGCAATACTTACGCTTGCCGGCAACAATGGATTAACCACCATCGTAACTGCATTGGAAGTTGCCGGACTTCCCGTAGCGCATGTTGTGTTGGAAGTCATAACCACCGTAATCACCGCGCCATTAGTGAGAGCTGCGGATGTGTATGTGGAGTTTGTCGCTCCGGTAATTGTTGTCGCGCCATTCTTCCATTGATAAGTCGGAGTCCCGCCATTGGTGGGAGTTGCCGTGAATGTTACCGAAGTTCCTGCACAAATCGCTCCCGTCGGATTGGCTGCAATACTCACGCTTGCAGGCAATAATGGATTAACGCTC
The DNA here is from genome assembly GCA_037131145.1 of Bacteroidota bacterium. Lineage (GTDB taxonomy): Bacteria > Bacteroidota > Bacteroidia > Bacteroidales > FEN-979 > CAIVAT01. The sequence continues at coordinate 53 of JBAXRP010000260.1, read as the reverse complement.
ACCGTATGTGTTGCCGTTGCTGGTCCGTTGCATCCTGCCGCGCTGGCAGTGAT
>JBAXRP010000259.1:0-6401 GCA_037131145.1 Bacteroidota bacterium | reverse complement strand
AGTTCATGTAATTATTAATTAATCCCGAAGGGATTTTACATTTATAGAAATAAATTCATGGCTATTATGCGACTCCTGCGGAGTCGTAGATTTATCATTTCCCTTTTTCCTATAAATGTTTGACGCCTTCGGCATCGGGTTTTGTTTTTTCATCATAAATGATTTGCGATATCAGCGTTCATTTTGTCTGGAATCGTAAAAGAAAACCTGCTTCCTTTTTCCACCTCACTTTCCACCCAAATCCGTCCGCCGTGTTTTTCAATAAATTCTTTGCAAAGGATAAGTCCGAGTCCGGTACCCTGCTCTTTGTCAGTGCCGGGGGTGGAGAAATTTTCGGCGATTCGGAATAATTTACCGATTGAATTTACCGGAATTCCAACTCCGGTATCACTTACCGTCACTAATAGTTCGCCTTGTTTCTCGTTTGCTGAAATGGTAATCTTTCCACCTGACGGTGTGAATTTAATGGCGTTTGAAATCAGGTTTCTAAAAACTGTACTTATCATCGCTTTATCAGCAAAAACAGGAGCATTGGGAGGTAAAGCCTTATTTATGACGATTGATTTTTGTCCGGCAATATCATCGAATGAAAGTATAATTTCTTTGATGCCGACCACCATATCGAAGTACTCGGGATTAAATTCCATTCTGCCTGTTTGCGATCGCGACCATTCCATAAGATTCGACAATAAATCCAATGCCCGTTGGGATGATTGCAGAATGATATTAGCGTATTTTTCGATTCCCTTATAATCCTTTTCATTGATCTGCTCAACAAGAAGGTTGCTAAAACCAACTATGGAGTTGAACGGGCTTTTCAGGTCGTGGGCAATGATGGAGAAGAATTTGTCTTTGGTGGCGTTAAGTTTTTCGAGTTCATCGTTTTTTTGTTTAATTTGTTGATTTGCCAGTTTGCGATCGGTGATGTCAACAATAATTCCCCGCAATCCCACTGGTTTGGTTTCTTTAAAAATAGGATTTGAATAAACCAACACGTTAATTAACGATCCATCATACCGGATCATAGTATATTCGTTGCTATCATCGCGTTGTCCCATCATGCGGCGTTTAATGTTTTCGATGGCTCTGGGTCTGTCTTCCGGCACGTAAAGGTTTATTGTATTTAAACTGCCAACATCATAATTTGCGGGGTATTCTAAAACTTTAAAAGCCTGCTTATTAATGTAGGTAAGCTTTCCCTGTAAATCAGATTCAAACACAATTTGTGGAAGGAGGTCCGCCATTTCCCGGAATTTTTCCTCGCTTTCCTGAAGAGCAGTTTCTGACAACTTACGTCCGGTAAGGTCTTGAATAATCAATTGAACTGCCGGTTTGTTCAACAGTTGAATCGGGATGGCTTTAACCTCAACAAGCACCTCCGAGCCATCGGTCCGAATAAGTTTTTCTTCGGCAGGTGGCAAAGTTTTTCCTGAAGAGGTAGCGTTTTTCATCCGCCCGATAACGAGCGCCTGATAATCGGGATGAACAAATTGCAAAACTGGTTTTCCGGTCAATTCGTCTGTACTGCCAGCCAGCATCAAACGCAGACATTCTTTATTTGCAAAGACAACTTTTTCATCTTGATAAATGATAATTGCATCAGGCGAATTTTCGACAAGCGAACGATAATGTTCTTCACTTTCGACCAATTTCTTCTCGATCTTCAGCCGGTTTTTTATTTCATTTTTTAACTTCCTCGAAACATTGTAAAAGAAATAAGTAATTGACGCAACAACCAGAATAATTAACAGAAAAACCCCAATTAACCTCCATGGGATTTCCATTTTCGGTTTTCGGTAATCAGCATAAAACAGTCCATCAAGATTGAAAGACGCATCTACCATCTTCAGCTTTTTGTAAGTATTTCCGATAGATTCCCACCTGCCGGGGTTTGAATAGCCAATTTCGACAACATCCGGCATGATCAGGTTTTTCATCTGGTCGGCTTCAAATCTAAGATGTTCGCGGCTGTGTCGTTTGCTGTATTTTTCGTAAATCAGTTCAATAATTTCTTCAGGGTTTTCCATCGCATATTTCCAGCCTTTGAGCGATGCTGTCCTAAAATTTTCGACTAAAAAAGGATCTTTTTTGATTAGCGCTTCGGTGGTAAACAAACCGTCACCATAAAAATCGATACCTCCCATTGAAGGTGAGATGATGCGGTATTCAAAATTGGCTTCCTGTAAATCAAATGGCTCATCGGTAGAATAGGCTGAAATGCCGTCAATTTCTCCGTTTATTAACTTATCGGTATTAAAAGCATGTTGGTCCACAATGTATTTGCCGCTGGTAATACCTTCGTCGTTCAAAAAGGCAATAATGTCGGCGGCGTTTGGCTCCATGGCAATTCTTTTCCCAATCAGGTCGTGGACATGTTGGATGCCCGATTTATTTGAGGCAAGCAGGATTTGTGGAGAATGTTGAAAGATGTTTGCCAGAACAACCGCCTTTTTTCCGAGCGAACGCATGATAAGAATATCCGTAGTTGAAACCCCGAATTCTGCAGTCCCATCAAAAACTGCCTCCGAGGGGTTTTGTCCTTCTACCGCCTCAAGTAAATTTACCTGTAACCCGACATCTTTATAAAATCCTTTTTCGATGGCTGCATAATATCCCGCAAACTGAAACTGGTGTTTCCATTTCAGTTGCAAGGTAACCACTTTTGGTTTTTGCGCTATCAGCGGCAAAAGCATCATCAAAAAAATACCTAAAACAAAAATATTTTTAAAAAAATGTTTCATAATTTTTTTGATTTAATAACTGATAATCAAAACAATAACAGCATAAACCCCTAACTCCCGATATGTATCGGTACTATCGGCATGCCTCTGCGGATTCATTTTCCGGTTTTTATGTTGGATGGAATGGTAAAAGCGAAGACTGAACCTTTGTTTTCGACGCTTTCCACCCAAATTTTGCCGTCGTGTTTTTCAATAAATTCTTTGCAAAGGAGAAGTCCAAGCCCGGTACCCTGCTCTTTGTCAGTGCCGGGGGTGGAGAAATTTTCGGCGATTCGGAATAATTTACCGATTGAATTTACCGGAATTCCAACTCCGGTATCACTCACCTTTACTAATAGTTCGCCTTGTTTCTCGTTTGCCGAAATGGTAATCGCTCCACCCGGCATTGTGAATTTAATGGCATTTGAGATGAGGTTTCTAATAATTGCGCTGAACATTGCTTTATCAGCAAAAACAGGAGCATTAGGCGGTAAAACCTTATTTATGACGATTGATTTTTGTCCGGCAATAACATCGAATGAAACTATAATTTCATTGATTAAAACCACCATTTCGAAGTACTCGGGATTAAATTCCATTCTGCCTGTTTGCGATCGCGACCATTCCATAAGATTCGACAATAAATCCAATGCCCGTTGGGATGATTGCAGAATGATATTAGCGTATTTTTCGATTCCCTCATAATCCTGTTCATTGATCTGCTCAACAAGAATGTTGCTAAAACCAACTATAGAGTTAAAGGGGCTTTTCAGGTCGTGGGCAATTATGGAGAAGAATTTGTCTTTTTCGGCATTGAGTTTTTGAAGTTCTTCATTTTTTTGTCTGATCTCCTCCTCGGCTTTTTTCCGTTCGGTAATATTGCGGATAATAAATACTATTTTAACAGGTTCCCCATTTGCATCTCTGATAAAACCCGAGTTCACCTCTATATCAAAAGTACTTCCATCCTTGCGTAGCCCATGGTAGTCGCCAGATTTTTTCATTAAGCCCTGGGACCTTTGGGCAAAATTGGACGCTACGATATCACGATCCTCAGGCGCAATAAAATCAGAGCTTAAACGTCCCAGTATTTCCTCCTCCCGGTTGTAACCGAACATTGTTACTGCCACTGGCGAAACCATGAGGATGCGACCTTCAAGGTCGGTAATTGTAATGTCGTCTGGAGATGCATTGAGAATAGAACGGTATTTCATTTCGCTCTCCCGCAAATCTTCCTCCGTTTTTTTTCTTTCAGTAATATCCTGAAACATTCCGATAACCTTTATAGGTTTTCCCTCTGCATCTCTGATAAGTTTTCCGATTGAGTGAATAAATCTGGCGGGCTTTCCTTTTTCAGTGTTTAATTGTCCTACTTCATTAAACGGAGTATCATTTTCGATTAAGTCGAACAATGCTTTTTTTGACTTTTCAAAGTTCAGAAAAGAGGATTCAAAAAACGACATGTCCAATTCGTGGTTAGGCGTAACAGCCATTCCGTAAAACATGAAAGATTCATCAGAACCTATGAATTTTCCGGTGGAAATATTATATTCCCAGTCGGCAATCTGGGCAATTTTCTGAGCTTGTCTGAAACGCGCTTTGCTTGCTTCCAACTCTGTCTCCACACGTTTTCGCGATGAAATGTCCCTTGTTACCGTTACGATTCCGGTTGGTATGTTATTTTGATCTTTCAAAAAGGAAAATGAAAGTTCCACCCATATAGTAGAACCGTTTTTGTGATATTCTTCTATCTCAACGGTCGGGTAATTATCATTAGGGTTAATACCTGCCATTTCTGCGGGCAACACCTTACTTATCACGTCATATACTTTTTTTAATGAGTCGGGGGTAAGGATTTGATCCATTTTTTGAAGACAAGCCTCTTCGGGGGTAAATCCCCGGATTTTTTCAACCGAAGGACTTACGTAAATTAAGTTGAAATCCATGTCGAGTAAAGTGATGGTATCGCTTGTGTTTTCGGCAATAAGCCTGAATTTCTCTTCACTTTGCCGAAGCCGGATTTCGGACTGCTTTTGTTCGGTAATGTCGCGTACAATTGATAAAACCTGCCCATCGCCACAGGGCACGCCTCTCGATTCGAAATGATGCGTCTCGCCCCGGAGGTTGAGACTATAAGTTGTGAAAACGGGCTGTCCTCCGACGATAACTTCTTTTACTTTTTCACGAGTCAGTTCAGCAACATCAGGAGGCAATACTTCTTCAGGTTTTTTACCAATGAAAAATTCCGGGTCAACGTACAAATATTCAGAGCTTTCGGCATGAAAATCAACGAATCGGCAATCGGCGTCCTGCACAAACATCAGATCGGGTATGGCGTCGAGCAGCGCTTTATTCCGGGCGAAGCTGATGTTATATGTTTCTTCAGATTTTTGCCGTTCAACTGTCTGATTTTTTATCATCAGATTTGCATAAGCCTTTGCAGAAAGTTCTCCTGCAAAAGCAAAAAGCATTTTTGATATTTTGATAAGCTGCGCTTTCGACATAACCGGGACTTCATTCAGCGCTGCAATAAATTCTTCGCGGTTTGCGCCTATTTCATCGGTATAATTTATAATATTTTGCTCATCCTGTTCAACATTTCGCACCTGCCCGATAAGCCAGTTGGCAATATGTTCACCTCCAACGGAAATGCTGGCTCCGGCGTCCCATAATCCTCCGCTCAAACAAGGTTGAACAATAGGACCCGAGGTATTCTGCCTGCCAATCAATGCATCAGACTTAAAACAGTTTGCGCGGCCTTTTTCTGTTTGGCGGATGATGTCGTTACACAATCGGCAAAAATTACTTGGCTGCGTAATCGGCGCGCCATTGGGGTGGGTGATAATAGAAGCAACGCCGGTAGCGTCAGAGAACAAATCCTGCATTTGTTGGATTTCCTGAAGATCGAAAATGTCGGTAAACCGAATTTCGTTTGCTTTCCCGGTTTGTAAGTTAACTTCTTCCTGGTTTATCATAATATTAATATTTGCTACTGAACACTTCTTGCCACAGTGAAATTAAAGTCGCTGCCTTTTCCTTTTTCACTGTTAACCCAAATTTTGCCGCCGTGCTTTTCCACAAACTCTTTGCAGAGAATTAAACCCAGGCCTGTTCCCCGCTCGTTATTGGTGCCGGCGGTTGAGAAACTTTCGTCAATTCGGAACAGTTTTTCAATTCTGTCGTTTGATATTCCAACCCCTGTGTCGCTTACCGTTACTGTAAGTTCGCTCTGTTTCTCATTTGCCGAAATAGTAATCATTCCACCGGGCATTGTGAATTTAATGGCGTTTGAGACGAGGTTTCTCAATATAACGTTAATCATGGCTTTATCAGCAAAAACGGGAGCGCTGGGCGGTATAGCCTTATTTATGATTATTGATTTTTGTCGGGCAATATCATCGAATGAAAGGATGATTTCATTGATGACTACCACAATTTCGAAATACTCAGGGCTAAATTCGATTCTGCCTGTTTGCGATCGCGCCCATTCCATCAGATTCTTCAATAATTCCAATGCCCGATCAGATGATTTCAGGATAATCCCGGCATACTTTTCAATGCCTTCAAAATCTTTTTCCCGTACTTGTTCCACCAGTAGGTTGCTAAAACCAACTATGGAGTTAAAGGGGCTTTTCAGGTCGTGGGCAATTATTGTGAAGAATTTATCTTTTTCGGCATTGA
>JBAXRP010000258.1:0-6471 GCA_037131145.1 Bacteroidota bacterium | reverse complement strand
ATAGTAATTTATAATTGTTATTTTATCCAATCGGGATCGGCGCTCTCCCTTATCATTACCGGAAGTTTAACCTGTGTGGCAGATCCGGTTTTTTTTATACCCGCTTCGTAGAGATGGTTTTGCCAGCCTTGTTTCATCACTACAATCCTCAATGGGTTCAGCAGTTTCTGTATATCAGAGAAGAAGTTATAGGTCATGCAAACCATTGAAAGGCGCTGATGTGCTTTCTCTGCGATCAATCCCGGATTGATCGGCGCCGATTCCGGCTGCGGTTCAACATAACAGATGTAGCGCCGTTCATCAAGGTCGGCAAAGATCTGCACCTGGACAAGGTCTGTCCCAAAATCAGACGCCGCCTGCCTGATTACCTCATGTACCAGGCTTGCCGGAATTTTTTCATCGGTGATGTTCAGGATGTCGCTGCTTTTATATTGAAAAACGATATTGGGGGTTTTGCCGGTAAATCCCTCTACCTTCACGATGTCCTTCATGTTGTACCTGTAGAGCCCCGACCATGTGGTGACGATCAGTTCGTAGGTTTTTCCATCTTCAACCTCGTGCGCCAATAAAGTCTGACCTCCAGTTTCTGGAAGGAATTCATAAAACGCTGTATAGATAGAGAGTGTTCCCGCAGGATCTCCGGGTTTTGACGGAATGTTAATCCTTGCTTCGCTCGCGCCATAACCGGCGTCGAAATATTTGATATTTTCCGGAACCAGCGTTTTCAGGTCTTTGACGTAGTGACCAACAGAAGAGGATATCCAAAACACCATCACATTCAGGGACTGCCAGTAATCTTTTGGCAGCAGCGTTCCTGTTTTATCAAGGATTTGGCGCAGTTCGGCGGCTCTTTCCGGGTCGGGCGACAGCAGTGGGACGAGCTTCTCCAGTACCTTTGAATCTATTTTCAGGGAGTTGTTCAAAGTTCCATGTTCAATATCGTCAATAATTTCATGGCAATGGGCAGATATAAAGTCTGCCAGGAATTTGAAACGCCCTGCATTGTTACCAACAACCATTACAACATTTCGCTGTTGCAAGGCAAACCTTGCTACCAGGTAATCGCGGCTGTCGGAATCTTCATTCATCAGGGCTGCAGTCGGAAATGCAATCCTGATTGACGGATTTTCATTCGTGTTCCGGGCAAGGGCGTTTCCCGATGCAAAAGCAACCGGGATACCTCCTTTGGTTGGCGGGAAAAAACTGATATTCGAAAGTGGCAAAATAAATCCGTTCCGGTCAATTCCAGGCAGATTCCGGATCAGTTGAAACTGCCGGAACCTTGAAACCATGTTTTTTGCAACTGACCCCGCTTCGCTGTCAGGGACCATCTTGGGTTTTAGTCCCGATGTGCCGCTGGTGATAATGAATACTTTGGCTTTACCAGAGAACAGAAGATCCGGCTCCCCATCTGCAATCCGGTCAACAAAAGGTTCGCAATCAGCCCAATTTGAAATCGGCATCTGACGGCGAAAATCATCAACAGATTTGATCCCGCTGAAGTTGAACCTCTTCCCGATTTCGGTGTTGCCGGCATATCCGAGAATCTGCATAAGCGTCAGATTTTGGATCTCTTCCGGATCGGAAAATCCATGCATGGCAAGCCGGGCAAATTCCTGATCCGACATTCTTTTCAATAATTCAGGAATGGCAAGATGTTCCGATTCCAGTTTTTCCTTCAATTCTGCGATCATGGTTTTGAATGTTGAAATATTTATTTAATCCACGACGGATCAGGTTTTTGTTTGATCATGATGGGCAGCTTGACCTGGGTTGAACTTTGTCCGGCGCCGGTTTTTGTGCAGTAAAGATAACGCTGCCATCCTTGTTTCATCTCGATTATTTTCAACGGGTTCATCAGTTTCTGCTGATAAACGATCATGTTGTAGATGATGTTTGATTTTGCTAATTGGAGATGCGTTTTTTCCCCCAGGAGTGCGGCGTCAAAACCTTCCGTTTCAGGAGTTGGTTCCACATAACAGAGGTAAATCCTGCCGGTTTCATCAGGATAAATCTGTATCTGAACAGGAACGATGCCGAGTGTGGCGGCGATTTCCCTGATGGTGTCGCTCACCACTGACGCCGGCGTTTTTTCCTCTGCAATATTCAGGATCTCGCCGCTCTTATATTGAAATACGATGTTGGGCGTTTTTCCGGTAAAACCTTCCACTTTTATCACGTCGCCGAGGTTATATCGGTAAAGCCCCGCCCAGGTAGTGATTACCATCTCGTAAGATTTGTTATCCTCAAGCTGATGCGCCATGAGCGGAGCGCCGCCTTCAACGGGAATAAATTCATAAAACATGGTTAAGAGCGACAATGGTCCTGCCGCTTTATCCACCTCGGAAGGGATGTTGAATTTTCCTTCGCTGGCGCCATATCCCATGTCCATATATCTGGTGGCGGGCGACATCAGCGGCTTCACATCCCTGATGTAATGCCCCACGGAAGCCGACAACCAGAAAGCCATCAGTTGCAATTCTGGCCAGTAGTCTTTTGGCGCCAACGATCCGTTTTGTTCTTTGATGAGCCTCAGTTCGGCAGCGCGACCAGGGTCGGCGATTGTTTCCTTCTCAAGTTTATTACAAATTCCGGGTTCAATAACCCCGGCTCCATGAAATGTGCCCATTTCAATGTCGCGGATAATGGCGTCGGCATGGGAGTCGGCTAATGAAATGAGTTCCCTGATTCTTCCTGCATTGTTGCCTGCAATAATCGTCAGGTCTTTATGCTGAACTGCATAGCGCATTAGCAGGTAATCGCGGATTGCAGGGTCGGCAACGGCAAAAACCGCCATGGGAAAAGCCACCCTGATTGGCTCTCCTCCCGCCATGTTTTGGTCTAAAGTTACGCCGGAGGCATAAGCTACCGGAATACCGGCGGTTGTTTTCCATCCGGGCGTATAGTTTGAGAGCGGAAAAACCGACCCCTTGCTCAGGATTCCGGGAAAGTGGCGGTTCATCGAAATCATTCTCAGTTGCATTACGGCATTCCTCGCAATGGCGCCCTGCACGCTCTCCGGTATCAGCTTGGGTTTATTTCCCGTTGTGCCTGTGGTTGTTATAAAAAAACTTGCTTTGCCGGGGAAGAGGATATCCAACTCGCCATTTGCCATCCTGTCGGAAAGAACATCGTAATCATCCCATTCTGAGATCGGAACATGACGGCGGAAATCATCAACGGTTTTAATCTTATGGAAATGATGATTTTGTCCAAATTCCGTATCCCTGGCAAATTCAAGGATCTGCATTAATACCAACTCCTGGATTTCTTCCGACGATTGATAACTTTCCATAGCCAACCGGTATAAATCTGCTGGGGCTGATGCGGCAAGGATTTCCGGTATTTTTTTTGCCCCGGATTGAAGACCTTCGATCAATCTATAATTCATGTGGATATATTTTACGCGCCTTTGTGGTTGTTTTTTTCTTTTGGGTCGCTCCAGATGTTTCCTAATCAATCTATCTGACCGTAAAGCGCTTTCACATAATTACAAAGATCAACGGCTTTCGGGCTAAAGAGCTGGATGTTGTCAAAATTGAACTTCTGATGTAACAGGTTGGCGTAAAACAGATCCCAGCCGCCATTTTTATTTGGTTTTATCCCGCTGAAAAAGTAGCCATTCTGAAAAAGCGTCTGGTTAACATCGCTTCCCATGTTTTCATGGGTGGGAATAAGAGCATAAATGGTATTGACGCCATCCTTTTGAAGGGCTTTGGTTTGTTGCCGCAGAACTTTTCCAAAATCGTCGCCTATAACGCTGAAGTGTAAAAAAGCATGCTCAGCCGTAGGATCAGTTTGCGCCTCCATCATTGACTTTTCGCCGGAAAATGCCCCGGTATTAATAGTCAAAGTAACCGGAATTCGTCCTTCATTCAAAATTGCCTGTATAATTGCATGATGTTCAACCGGGACAAAAACTGTAATATTTGAGGGATTTGATGAAATTGAAACATATCCGAATATAAGGCTTTCGCGGGGGTTTACATCTCCCTGGATTCCAATAAAAGAGGCATGCTTATAAACCGAAACCTGAAGCAGACAGGTAAAGAAATTAAACATGAATGCCTGGCTCGATTTGTGCGACGTAACCGCTTTGATATAAAGAATCAGCTCCGGGTTTGTCTTCAACACCTCATTTTTCATGGCTCCGATCAGGGAGAAAAATGCCCGCGACCGCCTGTATGCAGGGTCAATCATTGCCATCCCGACTTCGCCGAGGCGCGGGCTGTCGAAGATAATCGCGTTATGCCCAATAATTTTACCAGATTTGGAGACAACAATCATTGAAAATATTTTACCGCTTTCAAGAGCTTCTTTGAACAGCTCTTTGCTATAGGCAAATGATTTTATATAGGAGTACCGGTAGGTGTTGTAAACGAGGTTTATAATTCCGGGGATATCGTCAACTACCGACTGCCTGATTACGTAGTCCTGCAACTGATCAGCCTGAGTTTCCTTAATGCTAACGGACTCCCTTCCCTTAATTTTTTTAAAGTTATAAATCCTGAAGTTGATGACAAGTTCCCAGCCTTCATTTCCAAGATTCCTGAATGACAGTTCATCGGTATAACCGCGAAGCAGGCTTAAAGAAAGACCGTCGGCAGTTCCTTCGACATCTTCGATGGTAAACTCTTTGATTTCGCGCACATCCATCGGTCTGCCATGGTTTGAAAACTGAAAGGAAATCTTATCTTCCATCTCCAGGCAATTCAGATGGAACATCTCGGTGAATTCCCGGTCGGGAATACCCCCGATGATTAAGGAAAAAGCCTCCTCGCCAATCAGCCTCAGTTGGTTTTTCTCATCGTCATCGGCGCCGTAGCTGACGCCCACCTCTTCAATGAAAGATGCGACAACATTGGCGAATTCAAGTTTGTATGGAATGATTAGTTTCATTATTATTTTGATTTTCTGTAAAAGTCCAACGGACTGGAAACATTATTTCGAAATACCGGAAAATTGATTTTGCCCTCTCCGAAAACTTGTTTTCGCCGCTATGATGCTAAGTTATAATTTATTTAATTCGCATTCTCTGCGTCTTTGCGCCTTTGCGGTAAGATTTTTCTTAGCTTTTCGGAGTAAACTCATTATTAAGAATTCAAAAGTAGTGAATTTCATCTCTCACCGGTTGATAATAGTTGAGCTGGCGTTTTGCATTTTTCACCTTCCCAACGTGCTTTGACGGAGAAAGATCAAAATAAATTGTAATTTTGTATGCAGATTACTACAAGTGATTTAATATTAATATTTTATACCTTATCTTATGAATTTTGAATTTACCGAAGAACAGGTCATGATCCAACAGTCGGCAAGGGATTATGCCCAACGCGAACTGATCAAGGATGTTCTGGAACGCGATGCAAAGGCTGAATTTCCGACTCAACATGTGAAAGCTCTCGCTGAATTGGGTTTCCTCGGAATGTTGGTGGATACCAAATACGATGGCGGCGGAATGGATACCGTTTCTTATGTGCTGGCTATGGAAGAGCTGTCGAAAGTTGACAGCTCGGTTTCCGTGATCATGTCGGTGAACAACTCGCTGGTTTGCTACGGAATTGAGGCGTTCGGCACAGAAGCGCAAAAGGAAATCTGGCTGAAACCTCTGGCTCGCGGCGAGAAGATCGGCGCTTTCCTGCTTTCGGAGCCTGAAGCCGGTTCCGACGCCACGTCACAGCGAACCACGGCATTAGACAAAGGCGACCATTACCTCGTCAACGGGGTGAAAAACTGGATCACCAACGGCAATTCAGCCTCAACTTATGTGCTGATAGCGCAAACTCATCCTGATAAAGGACATAAGGGAATCAACGCTTTTGTGGTTGATCGTCATGCGCCGGGGATTACCATTGGTCCGCACGAGGACAAGATGGGCATGCGCAGCAGCGACACTCATTCGGTTATGTTTACCGATGTTGTTGTTCCAAAGGAAAACCGTCTTGGCGAAGATGGCTTTGGGTTTAAATTTGCCATGAAAACCCTTGAAGGCGGCAGGATCGGCATCGCTGCGCAGGCGCTGGGAATCGCTCAGGGCGCTTATGAACGCGCGCTGAAATATTCAAAGGAACGGAAGGCTTTCGGAACAGAAATCATCAATCATCAGGCTATCGGTTTTAAGTTAGCCGAAATGCACACCCGCATCGAAGCCGCCCGCTATTTCTGCCTGAAATCTGCCTGGCTTAAAGATCAGGGAAAACCTTATGGAACCGCCAGCGCGATGGCAAAATACTGGGCTGCCGAAACCGCAATGTACGTAACCACCGAAGCCGTCCAGATTCATGGCGGATACGGTTATGTTCGCGAATATCATGTGGAACGCCTCATGCGTGAAGCCAAACTGACCCAGATCTATGAAGGAACCAGCGAAATCCAGCAGATGATCATCGCCAGGGCTATCATGAATGATTAATGAGTCTGGTCTAAAAAGCCAAAATCACCTCACCCTAACCCTCTCCTAAAGGAGAGGGAATT
>JBAXRP010000257.1:0-6494 GCA_037131145.1 Bacteroidota bacterium | reverse complement strand
CCAGGTTCCAGGTTCCAGGTTCCAGGTTCCAGGTTCCAGGTTCCAGGTTCCAAATCTTTGCTTTCAAGGCTTTTTAAAAATGTTTCTCTTTCGTTTGCGGTTTACCTGTTTTGTGGATAAAGTGGTAAAAAAAAGCCGCCCTGACTAATCAGGGCGGCTTTTTAGTTTTTCAGTATATTGTTATTTGACAATATTCTGGAATTCGGGAGTACTTGCAAAGTTCAGGAATTCGCGATCGCCTTTTGCCTCGACTTTCAATTCTGGTTTCTGGCAAGCCTTCATCAGGTTTTGATAAAGAGCAGCGCTGTTGTTGGCGCGGGCAGCAGTTACAGCGAGCAGATAGAAGGTTTCCGGAGTCTGAGGCGCGCATTTCAAAGTGGTTTCGGCAGCGGCATTGTTACCCGACAATAATTGAGTAAGTCCAAGGTTGTAATTACATTTAGCATTCGACAGTAAATTCAACGCTTTTGTATAGTCGCCTTTGGGGATCATCAGAACGCCCTGGTTGTAGTTGGTATTTTCGCCTAACTGAGCAGCTTTTTTGAAGTATATGTCGGCTTGTTTCAGATTATTCTGTTTTGCAGCAACAACGCCAAGGTTATTCGTAATCATACCGTTATTTGCGGCGTTTGTTTCAGCTTGTTTTAGCAGTTCGGCGGCGCGTGTAATGTTACCTTTATCAATTTCGGCAACTGCGGCATTATTGGCAACTTTCCAGTTTGATGGGAATTGCTTAACAGCATTCTCAAGAATGGTAACCTTTACATTGTTATCTTTTGTAAGAGTAGCAGCGTATAGCAGTTCTTCAACTTTGAGTTTTTCGGGACTTGAAGTTCCAAACCGAAGAATTTCTTCATCGGTGAAACGCGGTTCATAAAGTGTGGCTGTGATTTCACTACGACGTAACGGGGGAAGAAGGTCTTTTTCAATTTCCGGATAGATTAAAATCATATTACGGATTTCCTGTTCCTTTTTCGCGGCGTCAACATTGGAATTAATGACATTCAAAACTTTGTCTTTATCTTTAAGGTTACTGTTCTGAACTGATTTCAGGAATCCGTTCCAATCAGGACCGTGATGTTGCAAAGTCATATTGACGTCTTTACCTGCGGCTTCAATAGCAGCTTTAACTGCTTTCTTGTCTTTGTTGCCTTTATTGGCTTCCTTTGTCCATCCCTGAAATTGATCAATCATCCATTTATCACCGGTTTTTGAACGGTTTTCAGAAAGGTTGGCATTGAATGTTTCTTCTCCTTCTGGTGAAGCATAACCATTCATTGCAATATCTTTAATTTTCCATCCCTGTTTTATGAATGCATCGAGGTCGTCGAGACCGGCTTTACTGGCGTCAGTTTTATTAAGACCATACTTCATATCAAGATCAAATTTGTTAACCTTAAAATAGATGGTACCTGATTTTGACTGCAATACTTCTTTTTGATAACCATGATCGGCAATCAGTGTCAATTCATCATTCTGGAAACGTTTCGCAGTATAAATTACGCCAGGGGCAAGAGAGGTGGAGGGTAATTCAATGAATTTGGCTTTCACCTTTATTTCGTCCTTCTTAAGTAAAACTTTTTCTTTTGCTTCATAAATTATTGGAGAAACTGAAAGCTGAGATGTGTTCATCTCTGGTTTATAAGGGAAAGTGCAAGTATAGGTAAAAGGACCTCCTTCTTTGTATTTTATCATTTTGCCGTCGCCAGTCAATTTTTCACCATAAATTTGTATATCACGCGGCAATTCATATTGTCCGCCTTCATAAGTAAGCACAGGATGAAAATACATTACAGCGGAAGGGCAGAAATAGTTTGGCGGAATTGTTCCATTAACTGTTACAACTATAGAATCACCCTTTTCAGTAAGAACTGTTGGCGTTGTTGTATATTTGACCAGATTGCAGTTCTTTGCCATTTCTTTCAGATTACAACCGCTATATGCAAATTTGTAAGTTATACCGATGTTAACGCCGCTGTACATGTCATTGATTATTTGCTTAGCGCCGCCCGGGGTCATATCAAGAACATCGCCATCGCGCCATCTCCAAAGGATTTCAGGAGTAATTGACCAATGCTTGCTAAGATTAAAGTCGAATCCGATTCCAGCCGATGCTACAAATTCCAGATTCCAGCTTCCAATCCCACTATTGTTTCCATAACCCAAATTTGTGCTGCCTTTATGAGAAGGATAGCCAATATATCCGATTTCATTACCCTTGTCGTCGAATTTGGCGCCTTGTGTATGGTCAAGACCAATACCGGCAATAATGAAAGATGAAAAGAACCGTTCTGGTTTATAACCCATGATCCAGTTTACCCAGTTGATTGTTGCATGAAGGTCGGTTTCAATTACCCATGATTTGAAGCTCTGGGTGATTTTGCCGCCAGGAGGCGTACTGGCTTCAGGAACATATTTATCTTTTACGGCTCCTGACAAGGGTACCCATGCCCCTCTGAATCCAACGCCAATTACTCTTGTAAACTGTTTGCTTATCATGCCGCCTGCGCCAAACATCCATTTGTCGTTAAAAATGATGTTCTTTGAAAGATCTCCATTGAACTGATTCAATGAACCATACCCGGTAACTGACCAAAAACTGTGAGAGGGAGCCTTTTCACATTTTGAAGTTTTGGCAGTCTCTGTCTTTACAGCTTCTTTCTTAGAAGCCTCTTTGGTTTGCGCAAAAATAACCATCGGTAACACCATCATCATAAAGACGATAATTACCCTGGATAAGATTAGACGAAGGTTTTTCATACTGAGAAGTTTTGATTATAATTAATTTGAGTTACAGAATTAGCAAATTTAATATATATTGAGTGATTCTAATGAAATATGTGTATTTTTCTGCATTTTGGATGAAAATTTTTAAATAATTGTCAATCAGATGATTGTAATATAAATGGTTGTTTCAGTCGGTAAAATTAAAAAAAATGAAGTTAGTTTAACAAAAAAATTTCTTTTTTTCTTCTACGGATGCCCCTTAGAAAGGTTACAGCCTCCCTGAAAAATTTCTTCTTGAAATGATGTCCCATATCACAATCCCAACTGCTACTGAAACATTGAGTGAATGTTTAGTTCCAAATTGCGGAATTTCCAAAATGGTTTCACATAAGTTAAAAACCTTTTCATCCACTCCATTCACTTCATTTCCAAATACAAACGCAAGTTTTCCTTCCGAAGAAGGCGAGAAATCCGGAAGAAAAATGCTCTTTCGGGTTTGTTCCACTGCTGCAATAATGAACCCTTGCGATTTTAGCTGGTAAAGCGCGTCAATCGTATCAGGAAAATATTGCCAGTGCACAGTTTCAGTGGCGCCCAGCGCAGTTTTATGGATTTCACGGTGAGGAGGCGTTGCTGTGATTCCGCACAGGAATATGGATTGAAGGCGGAAAGAATCGGCAGTTCTGAAAATGCTTCCGATATTATTTTGACTTCGGATGTTATCGAGCACGATCACAATTGGTATTTTATCGGCAGCTTTGAACTCCTCAACCGTCATACGATTTAACTCCTGCATTGTTAGTTTTTCCATATTTCATAATTTCAGGGAATGTTTTTCCCGGAATAGTTTACTGCAAATATAGATTTATTGAAATTTATTAACAAAACATATCAGCCATTCACAGACCTCCCTACCTTTGACAAAGATTTGTTTGTATAGTCAGGCGTAAATCCTGTTCAGTTAAAAATTATTTTCTGATGCTGAAACAAAATGAATATGCTGAAACCCCGCTGATGAAGCAATACAATGCTATTAAGGCAAAATACCCTGATGCGCTGCTTCTTTTCCGCGTAGGTGATTTTTATGAAACTTTTGGTGAAGATGCAATAAGAACATCCGGTATTCTTGGCATCGTATTAACAAAACGTGCAAACGGAGTGGCAGCATACATTGAATTGGCTGGATTTCCTTATCACTCGCTCGATTTGTACTTACCCAAACTGGTGAAAGCCGGATTACGGGTGGCAATCTGCGATCAACTGGAAGATCCAAAGATGACCAAAACCATCGTTAAAAGAGGAGTTACAGAATTAGTGACGCCAGGTGTTTCTTATCACGATAAAATTCTGGAACAAAAGGAGAACAACTTTCTTGCCGGAATTCACCTCGACGGGAAAATCACCGGGATTTCATTTCTTGATATTTCAACGGGTGAATTTTATCTGACTCAGGGAAATACTGAATACATAGATAAACTAATCCAAAGTTTCAAACCGAGCGAGGTTGTGATTCAAAAAAACAGACGGAAAGAATTTACCGAATTGTTCGGTAACAAGTTTTATATTTCCACTTTTGATGACTGGGTTTTTACTTATGAGTTTGCATACGACCTGCTTTTAAAGCATTTCGGAACTGTCTCTCTAAAAGGTTTCGGAGTTGAGAATCTTGACGCTGGAATTATTGCCGCCGGCTCGGCATTATATTACCTTGCAGAAACACAACACGACAGGGTTCGGCATATTTGCAAACTCAACAGAATAGAGGAAGATCATTTTATGTGGCTTGACCGGTTTACCATCCGCAATCTTGAATTGCTTAATTCGGTTAACGAAAATGCCAGAACTTTACTCGATGTATTGGACCAAACTGTTTCGCCAATGGGTTCGAGACAACTCAGAAGATGGATAGTTCTTCCGTTGAAAAATCGTCAACCTATTGAAGAAAGGTTAGACGCTGTTTCTTATTTCGTTGAGCATACTGATATTGTTGATCAATTTCGTCACCAGTTTCAGCAAATCGGCGACCTTGAGCGACTGATTTCAAAGGTTGCCGTTGCTCGCGTTAATCCCAGGGAGATGATTTACCTGAAGCGATCGCTGGACGCCATCGAATCGGTAAAAAATATTTGTGACTTATCTGCTAATGAAGGCTTAAACAAAATTGGGGATCAGTTGAGTCCATGCAATCTTGTGCGGGAACGTATTGAGCGGGAGATTAATCCTGAGTCGCCTGCATTGGCAAGTAAAGGAAATATAATTTGTGAAGGGGTTGATTCGGAGCTTGATGAACTCCGCTCAATGGCTTTTGCAGGCAAGGATTACCTCGTGAAAATCCAGCAGCGCGAGGTAGAGCGAACTGGCATTTCTTCTCTGAAAATCGGTTATACAAATGTTTTCGGTTATTATCTTGAAGTAACGCACATACATAAAGAAAAGGTGCCGCAGGATTGGCAACGCAAGCAGACCCTGGTGAATGCCGAACGATATATAACCGCTGAACTCAAAGAATATGAGGAGAAAATCCTTCATGCTGAGGAAAAAATGCTTGAAATTGAGCTGAAACTCTATAATGATCTTATACTGTTTCTTTCGGATTATATTCAACCTATTCAACTGAATGCCGCACTCATTGCGAGGCTCGATGTTTTGGCGTCATTTGCTGTGAGCGCTTTTAAGTACAAATATGTAAGACCGGAATTAAATGATACGTTGGTTCTCGATATTCAGGGCGGTCGTCACCCGGTTATTGAACAACAGATGAAACCGGGCGAGGAGTACATTGCCAATGATGTTACACTGGATGACCGCACGCAGCAAATCATCATTCTCACAGGTCCAAATATGTCAGGAAAATCTGCATTACTTAGGCAAACAGCGCTCATTGTGCTGATGGCGCAAATGGGAAGTTTTGTGCCGGCTGCCAAAGCATCGCTTGGGATTACTGATAAGGTATTTACTCGGGTAGGCGCTTCCGATAATATCTCCTCCGGCGAATCAACCTTCATGGTTGAGATGAACGAAACGGCAAGTATTCTGAACAACATTTCGAACCGAAGCCTGATTCTGCTCGATGAGATCGGACGAGGAACCAGTACATATGACGGGATCAGCATTGCATGGGCAATTGCAGAGTTTTTACATCAACATCCTCTTTTCAAGCCAAAAGTGCTTTTTGCGACTCATTACCATGAACTGAACGAAATGGCGGGACTGATGCCGCGTATCAGAAATTTCCATGTGGCGGTAAAGGAGATTCAGAATAAGATAATCTTCCTGAGAAAACTACTTCCCGGTGGCAGTGAACACAGCTTCGGGATCCATGTTGCAAGGATGGCGGGAATGCCGGTTACAGTACTTGACCGGGCAGAGGAAATGCTTCTCCAACTTGAAGAAAGCCATAATGCTGAAAGTTTGGGGAAAGGATCTGCGGATAAACAAACTGGAAACTTCTCGCCCAATGTGCCTGGTTTAAGCCATAATGTCAAAGGGAAACGTAAAATTCACGGCGTTGGTCAAACTTCAGGAGGATATCAACTAAGTTTCATTCAGTTGGACGATCCTTTACTTTTGCAGATAAAGGAAGATATTCTGAACACGGAAATAAACACATTAACGCCGGTTGAGGCGTTGTTGAAATTGAACGAAATCAAAAAATTGCTGAAAAAAAATTAGCAGCAATGAATTTTTTAATACATTTGCAGCCTCAAAAATGCCATGCGAAAGTAGCTCAGCTGGTAGAGCACGACCTTGCCAAGGTCGGGGTCGCG
>JBAXRP010000256.1:0-6506 GCA_037131145.1 Bacteroidota bacterium | reverse complement strand
GTTCGAGGTTCGAGGTTCGAGGTTCGAGGTTCGAGGTTCGAGGTTCGAGGTTCAATAGTGAACAATCCTTGAAAGCAAGGATTTGGGATTTGAGACTTGGAATTTGGGGCTTGGAGATTGTGCTCAGAATGTCACAATTTACCCGTTTGTAGTATAAAAGAGAATAAAAATCAGGATTCCCGTCGGATGATCATGGCTGTTGTTACGCCGCCGCCGCCGCAGATGGAGGCAATACAATGAGTTTTGCCTAATCGTTTAAGAATATGGTAGCCTGTTATAAGAATTCTGGCGCCGCTGACGCCGGTGGGATGACCAAGAGCAATGGAACCTCCGTGCAGGTTCAGTTTTGATCGGTTCCAGTTCAACGCCTTTTCATTCGATAGCGCCTGGATGGCAAAGGCTTCGTTGACTTCCATAATGTCAATATCTTCCAGCGTCATCCCCGCATTCCGTAATGCCGCCGGGATGGAATAGGCAGGTCCTTCGCCCATTGTTGACGGATTAACGGCAAGCTGGGAATATGAAACGATTGAAAACAGAGGGGTAACGCCAAGTTCTGCGGCTTTTTTCCGGTGCGTTAATACCAATGCAACAGCTCCATCGCTCAATCCGCAGGAGTTTCCGGCAGTTACCGTTCCGTTTTTCCTGAAAGCAGGTTTAATGGCTGCCATTTTTTCCGCGTTGATTTCATGCCTGATGGTTTCGTCTTTATTGAAAAACAGTGGCTGATTTCCGCCGCTTCCGGGTATTTCCACAGGAATAATCTCCTCGTCGAACCATCCGTTTTTTTGCGCCGCGGAGGCTTTTTGATGGCTGCCAATGGCATATTCATCCTGATCTTCGCGCGAGATTCCATATTTATCGAACAGGTTCTCGGCAGTTTCGCCCATTCCCTGCCCAATCAGTGGATCAATGCTATCGCTCCAGCCATCTTCGAGGGTTTTATTTCCCATTTTAAAACCGTCCCATCTTGCGCCTTTCAACAGGTATGGAATTGAACTCATGCTGTCGAATCCGCCGGCGACGACTATATCGGCTTCACCGAGCCGGATGGATTGAGACGCCATTGCCACCGCTTTCATCCCCGACGGACAAGCCATATTTACAGTTACAACCGGAACAGATGTAGAAATCCCGCCTTTTACCGATGCGGTTCTTGCGGGATTTGGTCCGTTTCCCGCCTGCCGGCAGCTTCCAAGGATTACCTCGTCAACCTGGTCGCCGGCGATCTTTGCCCGCACAAGCGCTTCCCTGATAGCGGTTGCGCCAAGGTTATATGAAGGAATATCTTTCAGGCTTCCGCCAAACCTGCCCATTGCTGTGCGGCAGCAGGAAATCACTACAATATCGTTATGATCCATAATTTCTAATTCTTAGATGTACTGTCCTCCATCCACCTTTATCACCTCTCCGGTAATATGCCTTGCGAGGTGGGAACACAGGAAAACAGCGAGGTATGCGATATCTTCGGGCTTGCCGAGCCGTTTCATTACGATCTCATCAAGCGCGGCGGCACGTACGCTTTCATCAGCGTTTTTCATCATTTCCGTTTCGATCAAACCGGGAGCGATAGCGTTAACGTTTACATTGTATTTCCCCAGTTCCTTTGCCACCGACTTTGTCAAACCAATAATACCCGCTTTGGATGCAGAATAATTTGCCTGTCCGAATTTTCCCCGAAGCCCGTTGATAGAGGTGATGTTGACGATTTTCCCCGACTGCTGCTCACGGAACAGAGGCGCGACTGCCCGCGTAAAGTTGAAATATCCTTTCAGGTTGACCCTGATGACGTCGTCCCATTGCTCCTCGCTCATTTTCCATATCACGCCGTCGCGGTTGATACCTGCATTGTTTACAAGTATGTCAATTTTGCCAAACCTGTCAATTACTGTTTGCGCAGCCTTGTTAACAGAAGTAAAATCAGAGATGTCGGCATGGATAAAAAATGCGCTTCCTCCTTCATTTTCTATTTCCTGAAGAATTCCAGCGGCATCTTCTGCCGGTTTGCGGTCAATCATTACCACGTTGGCGCCGCGGCGGGCAAGTTCAAGGGAAATTGCAGCGCCGATGCCGGAGATTCCGCCGGTTACGATTGCGGTTTGATTTTTTAAATCCATGTGTCAAATCAATTGTAATTCCTTAAAACTTTGGTTCAGAAAAACAGCGATCATCTCTTTTCTGTAGGCTCTTGAATATGTATCATTATCAACGATCCTGGTATTTGATATTGCCTCGCTTATCAGCAAATTCAAATCATTGCCAGTGAACCCGTCAACTATCACAGGTTTTGCGTGAACGCCGCCCAAAACAATCCTGATCTTGCCGGTTTTAGTGAGCGAAACAGCCGTGGTAAGAGAGGTAAAGTCGAGAGTTTCACGTTTCCGCAGTTTTTTAAAAACAGACCTGAGGTTTTCATTTCGCGGGATGCTAATGGAAGAGAGAATGGCTGTCATTTTTAAATCGCGTGGATGAATGCCATCTCCGGTATAGATACTTTCTAATGGCTTTAATGAAATATCTTCGCTATCAAAAACATGGATTTGTGCATTCACGCTAATCAAGGCAATTGCAGTATCGGAAACGCATTTTGAATAACAACTCTTTTTCCCTCCCGAAGCAAGACAGATTTTTCCGTTGCATTTTAAACAACTGCCTGCCGCTTCTCTCCACAATTCGCTTTGATTGTAAAACAAACAGCGGTTTTCACACAGCAGGTTCCCGCCAATTGTGGCAGTTTTACGGATTGTGGGAGATGCTACAGAATTTGCAGCTTCAATCAGCATTGGGAAGTTCCTGGCGATGAACCGATGTTTTTTCAAATCGTCAAGACAAACCAAAGCTCCGATTAAGAGGAAATTTTCAGTGACATAAATTTCTTTTAATTCCGCGATTTCAGAAATATCAATTAACAGAGAAGCGTCGTCGTTTCCCTGGAATTTATTGACCATTACATCGGTTCCGCCGGCAATGTACCGGAAAATGCCGGCATGCTTTTCCGCGAGAGAAATCGCATTATCCATTGAAGTGGCTTTGATATAGCTTTTTGCTGAAATCATCTGTTCGCTATTTATTATCTGCGGATGGTTTATCCTCTTTCATTTTTGCAAGAATATCCTCCGCGCTGATGGGTAACTTTGTTATCCGCACGCCAACGGCATTGAACACTGCGTTGGCAATGGCGGGAATCACCGGATGAATAGCTCCTTCGCCCGCTTCTTTCGCGCCAAACGGTCCTTCAGGATCAATGGTTTCAATAATGCTGGCATGAATGTCGGGAGTATCAAGCGAAGTTGGAATTTTATATTCCAGGAAATTATTATTGAACAACAAACCTTTGTAATATTTCATCTGTTCGCTTATAGCCTGACCGGCGCCCATGTGCCAGGAACCTTCCAGTTGTCCTTCAACAGCGAGTGGATTTATCGCCTTACCGCAATCGTGTGCGCCCCAAACATTTGTGACTTTTACATACCCGGTTTCAGTATCAACATCAACCTCTGCGATGCAAGCTCCGAAGGAATAAGAAGGACTTAATCCGGCGCCTGCGCCTTTAAAATCCCCGCCAAGTTTTGGAGAGATGTATTTACCGTTAACACTCACGGCGCCTCGTTTTGCAGTTAAAATATCAACGATTTCCATCCATGAAAAATCAAACTTTTTATCATTGCTGAATACGCGGTCATCAACGAAATTAAGTTCGTCGGGATTAACGTCAACCTTTTTAATAACTGCCGCGACGATCTCCTTTTTCAGATTCTCAGCGGCGTCCTTTGCGGCGTTGCCAGCCATAAATGTTACCCGGCTCGAATAACTGCCAAAATCAACCGGCGTGAGTAAAGTATCAGCGGCAAGCACAAAAATTTTATCGAGTCCGATTCCAAGAACTTCTGCAACGATGATGGCAAGCATGGTATCGCTGCCCTGCCCAATGTCGCTTGAGCCGGAAGTAACGAGAACCCGCCCGTCGAAATCAAGTTTCAGATGAACGACTGACTGTGGTAATTCATTCCAGAGGATGGGCAATGCGCTGCCGCTGATAAAAAATCCACAAGCCACGCCGAGTCCATTGCCTTTCGTCAGTTTTCCGATCCGTTCATTCCAGCCCGACTGTTCCATCACTTTTCCCAGCGCTTCGCGGCTTCCGTTTGAAGTAATCCGATACTGTCCTACCGTGAGAGTATTTGAATCAAGGAAATTTTTCAGCCTTAGGGCGCAAGGATCCACTTTAATTCGGTACGCCAAATCGTCAATCAATGATTCCACAGCAAACCGTGAATTTACCGCGCCGTGCCCGCGCATCGCGCCGCATTGGGGCTTATTGGTATAAACGCGATAGGTGCAAAAGCCGAAATTGTCGAGTTTATATGGCGCCTGTAGCAAAACTCCGTTGTAATAGGACGTTACCACTCCGAAACTTCCATAAGCGCCGCCGTCAATGGCGATAGCGGCATCCAGCGCTTTGATGGTTCCATCGCCTGAGATACCCATTTCCACTGTCATTTTCGATGGATGACGTCCGTGATTTGTGAGGAATACCTCTTCTCGCGATAAACGCACTCTTACGGGTCTTCCTGTTTTTCGTGCGAGATGTGAAACTATGATTTCATGTGGGAAGGGATCGCTTTTACCTCCAAAACCGCCGCCGAGGTAAGGTTTAATCACACGTACCCGGCTTAGCGGGATCTCAAGCGTTTTGGCGAGAGCGCGATGCAGGTAGTGCGGAACCTGGGTGGCTGTAATTATTGTCAGTCCGTTTTCATCCCAACTCGCTATGGCTGCATGAGGCTCGGTAAAACCATGATTGACTCCATCAAACTCAAACGACATTTTTGCTGAAACATCAGCATTTTTAAGTCCTTCCCGCTGATCGCCGAAACGAAGTTCCGCCTTTTTGTGGATGTTGTTATTGAATTTTCCGACGTCATGGATCTTCTCATTATCGCCGGCGTCATTCAAAGAGTCGTCAATGGTGAAGAACGGCTTTAAAAGCTGGTATTTTACCTTAATAAGTTTACAAGCCGCCTCGGCAATCTCTTCACTATCGGCGGCAACGGCGGCAACAATTTCACCAATATAACGAACTTTATCAACTGCCATTGCCGTCTCATCCTGAGAGACAGGAAGGACGCCAAACTTAACCGGCAACTCTTTTCCAGTTGCGATGTAGTGAACTCCTTGCAAATTCAGCGCGTCCTGAACGTCAATATTTTCAATCCTTGCATGCGGGTGGATGCTGCGAAGGAATTTGCAATGAAGAGCATTTCTGGCGACAATATCATCGGCATATTCGGCGGCGCCTCTTACTTTTTTTTCCGCCTCAATGTAGGGACGTGGAGTTCCCACAGCGCCTGCGATTACATTCAGGGAGCCAGGTTTTGCAGGATTATTTTTTTCCTGCCCATTAATTTCGAGGATATATTCAGCAACGGCTTCAATCACTTTTTTATAGCCCGTGCATCTGCAAAGATTCCCCGATAATCCCTCTTTAATCTGGCGTATCAGGGAATCTGCGCCGTGTTTCATGTTGATTGTGGGAGCGAGACTAAGGGCAGTCAAAACCATCCCGGGTGTACAAAACCCACACTGAATGGCGCCTTTTTCAACAAACTTCTCCTGTAATCTGTGCAATTTCCCATCTTTTGCAAGCGCTTCAATTGTGGTAATTTCAGCATTTTGGCATCGCAAGGCAGGAGTAATACAACTCAAAACAGCCTTGCCGTTCATCAATACGGTACATGCGCCGCAACTTCCCTGTTGGCAGCCCGTTTTAGTTCCCGTCAGCCCCGCTTTTTCGCGGATCAGATGGGATAACATTTCGTGGTCATCTGCCAGAAGATGGTATTGTTTGCCGTTTATTTTTATGCTGATTTGTTGCAATTTTAGATTTATTTTATTCAGAATAATATAAAATATCGATTTTGAACCAATTTGTCTTCCATTTTACGCGAGCCGAATTGTTAAGGACTGGTGCGCTTACTTTTTTGAATTTTTTCTTCAATAAGTTTTTAAACAAAATCAGGAAGTAATAATTTTTGTTTTATTGCAAGTTTTTTCAATTTCTCAAAATAATTGACCTCTTCATTTTCCCAAACAATATCAAGCCGTCTTATTTCCAACTTAGAAATATGGTTATAATTCAAGGGGGCTCCCCAATAACAATGAAGGCATGATGAAGAGTCTTTGATTTTTTTCCAGTTTTCGCAATGCTCACATGACCAAGACTTTGCTCTATTACATGACCTGCAAAGGAGCATATAGTCTATCTGTTTTCTATCATGTTGATTGTCATCAACGCCAATTTCATAAGGAATTCTGTGGTCAACCTGTAAATATCTTTCTTCAAAAAGTCCATTACATATAGAACAGCGATCAGGATTTTCGTTAAAAAGATCTTTTTTAATCAATTTTGAGAAATGCCGACGTCCTGGAATTTTAGTTAATTGCGCATTATCAGGATCTCCGAAACGATATGCTGCAATAGATTTATTATCGGAAGATTTAACTTT
>JBAXRP010000255.1:0-6519 GCA_037131145.1 Bacteroidota bacterium | reverse complement strand
AGCCGCAAACTCTGCAAACGGCTTTCAGTAGCTTTTTGTTTATTCTCCCAAAGCTCAAGGGATGCCCGTTTTTTATCCTGTTCGGCTTTCACTTTTTGAATCTGGCGTTTTCTGAAATGGTTTATCACTGAGGCAATTATTACCAGTATCAGCAAGGCGCCCAAAAGCCGGAACCACCAGCTTTTATAAACAGGAGTTGCAATGATGATGGTGACTTCATTATCTGCATTTTGCCAATTTCTGTTGTTGTTGCTTATCCTGACTTTAAAAATATATTTTCCGGGCGGCAATGCATTATATCGTACGGAGTTCTGGTCGGCGATCTCTATCCAACCATTATCGGCGTCCTGAAGCTGATATTCATAATAGGTTCGCAGATGTTGCGAAAAATCAACACAGCCAAAATAAAAAATCACCTGGTTATCGGAAGCAGCAAGTTCAAACGTGGTCGTTCCGGTGATGTTCAAAACAATATTATTGGTTTCGATTTTATTGATCAGGGCATTCAGGGCGATTTTTTTATTGAACAACGATTCGGGATGGAAGTACTGGATCCCCTTTGGGCGTTCCGAAAATAAACTCGCCATTCGGGGTTTGAAAAAAGGAGCCGAGCCTGAATCAATAGATGCTTAACCCATACCGTTCATCAAACGTGGCAATCGTGCTGTCTGTTAAATTATAGCAGGCCAGTCCGATGTCATTGCCAATCCACATGCGGTTATTCCCGTCAGGCAGCAAAGCCTCAACCCGGTCCATCAGCAGTCCGTCTTTATGGGTTATGACTTTGATGCGGCCGTTTGGATAGAGGATGTTCAACCCGTCGAGGGAGCCGATGTATATATTTCCCGCATTGTCCTTGTTGATGCAGAAAATCTGGTCGCTGGCCAAACCATTTTGGACATTTATTGATCTCAACTCTCTTGTGACCAGGTTGTAGTGAAAAGCGCCCGATTGTCCGGTGCCGACCCAAAGATTATTTGTATCAGGGAAAAATATCGAACTACAATAAAAGGAATTCAGCCTGATCAGCGGGGTGCTTACAAAATTGTCCACTTCAAATGTTCGCGGATTGATCTTACAAATCCCATTTCTGCCTCCTGCCCAGATGTAACCATCGGGACCTGTCACTAAAATTCTCGATTGCTTCAGTTTGACCATAAATTTTTCGCTGTCATCATTTTTGATGTGCCTGATCAGTTTCAGGTTTTTATCCATCACAATGATGCCCAGGCTGTTTGTGGTTGTCAGGAATATTTTTCTCTTCATAAATTGCTGTTTTTGATTTTCAGCGAAACTATGGCGACCCGGGGAATTGTCGGGGGGATTCTTATTCTGCGGTGGCTGGTAATTAGTTTTCGGTAAAATTTACCTTTTAAATGATGCCGGGGCTGTGCCGATAACAATCTGAAACCTTTGAAATAACGCTCTCTGATGTGAAAATGAGTGTTCATTCGGAGAACTGTGTTCTTCAAAACCCTCTTCTTTCTTGGAGAAAATGACATGAACAGTCCATATCATATAACATTCTGACCGCTACCTTCGTATGCTCCTTTGTCAATCGCCTCCTTCCTTGAAAGATAAGTGCATGTTATTTTAACAGTTGTTCGGCAATCCATACTCAAATACCATCATACTATGAGAAAAAGAAGTTTTACTACGCTAACCCTAATGGCAGCAATGTTTTTCGCTACACAAGGCGGATTAACCAACAAAATCCCGGTTATTCTTTACAGCTCTAACAGCGGGCTGACCGAAATTTCAGCGACACCAGGCGGAACAGTCACAACTAGGGCCAGCACGACTGCATCTTGTGGCACATGCACTGTTTCAGACGCTGACGGTAATGTTTATAGCACGGTGCAAATAGGCGACCAATGCTGGATGGGTGAAAACATGAGAGTTGGCATCAGGATAAATGGCGCCGACAACCAACCAAACAATGGTATCACAGAAAAACATTGCTAGGGTTAATCATCAACATCGGAAGGGCTGTTTGGCTCAATGATCACCTTTTTGCCTTTGATGGCCTCATAGATATCATCGACTTCAAAAGCTACATGTGGAATCGTTTTTACCATCTCAGGCAAATTACAACCCGGTTCATATCTCATCCATTCAATTCCGTATTCACTTTTCTCAAAACCATAATGAAAACATTTATAGTCTTTCAGGTAAACTTCACCTTCAATTGGTTTGCTGGTTGGAATACCAAGATGGTGATACTTTAAATTCAGTGGTTTGGTCATGGGTAAATTTTAATGATACTGTTTTGATTATCTTTTACTTATAACATGAACTATCTTCAGTTACCGAATATCTTTCCAATTCCACCACTTCAACTTTTCAGGATCACGATCTTCAGGTGTAGTCCGGGCATAATAAACGGCACATTTAAATGAATAGAGTAAACACCGATCCTGAACCATTCCGGCATATCTGTTCGACAGATCAAACAGAATCTCCGGGTCCTTGGCTTTCAGGTCATCAACAGAGGTTATCCCGATATTCCATAAGTCGAGGGCAATGGATTTTCCGATGCTGGGAATGGTCATTAATTGTTTGATCGATTGATCTTTAGTCATTGGTTGACGGGTATTTCGAAGAACAGATTAAAGATAGAAAAAACAAAGAATATGCGGACATTATTTGACATTGGGCTAACTACAACGACTGTGCATATTTCTCCAGCCAAAAATTCACCTGAAGCTATATTCAAATTCCAGGCAATCACACTCGCTAAAAGTATGAGGGTAATTGATCGCATTAAATTTAACTATTTTGAAGTTTTACTCCTGGAATCCTCTTGTTTTACCTGATAAATTTATCATGTGGGTTTGACTCGCTATTTTACTTTCAGCGTTTGTCTGTGATAAACACCCGGCTCATCGCGGTCTTCCTGCTATGTATGCAGAGTATCACAGGAAGGCGTTTTAATCAGACATCCGATTCCTCAAGCTGAAAAATTACTTCCACGGGTTTATTAAAAACACGTGCAATTTTCAAAGCCAATATGGTGGAAGGGACGTATTTGCCGTTTTCTATCGCATGAATTGATTGCCGGCTGACATTTACTCTTTGCGCCAATTCTTCCTGTGTAATATTTAAAATCGCCCGTTCAACCCTGATGTTATTTTTCATTTCCCTGGATTTTTCTCGACAGAAACAGAACATAGTGAAACCGAATGACAAAGAGAATTAACGTGGTGACCATATTATACTCCATGACAACCAAAAAATCTGTTCCCCAAATTGCAATTATGGCGCCGATCAAAAGAATAAAGTTGACGCATGTTGCCCAAACCAGCGATTCAAGCCTGATTTTCATGATGTATTCATCTTCAACCTTTAAACGGGAGAATGCAACAAACAGGCTACCGACAATAAGAAGGATTCCGATAATATCCGGCTGGATATCGGTTTCATGCAGTTGAAAGAATTTACTGGAAGGTGGCTTTTGCCATAGAGGGGCGTCGGAATAATAAATGCAGAGAATCTTCGCATTTGCCAGGAATGGAATATCCCCAATCACATTTACCCAGACATAAAGTATTGTTGCAATACTTAACAGAATCCAACCAAAAGCCTTGAATTTGGGTGGCAACAAAAATTTCGTTTTCATAAGTGGAGGTTTTAAATTCGTTCACAAATGTACGACATAAATTACATAATGTCAAGTTTAATTTACATTTTGTAAATTAATATTAACATGTGATCGATTAACGTCCATCTTTCCAATTCCACCACTTCAGCTTTTCAGGATCACGATCTTCAGGTTTAGTCTGGGCATAATAAACTGCACGCTTAAATGAATAAGGCAAACGCCGATCCTGAACCATCCCGGCGTATCTGTTCGACAAATAAAACAGAATCTCCGGGTCTTTGGCTTTCAGGTCATCAATAGAAGTTATCCCGATATTCCAATTCCAATATTGCCGCAATCATCACGCTATTGCTCCTGCCATTAGACCCCTTTCCCCGGCTATTTTCTTTTTTTCCCGAATGGATTGGCAATAGGGCAGCAAAGGGTTATCTGAAATAAATGCAAGTCTTCTAACCAATCTGTTAAAAGAATTTTGCTGAGTAGTTTTTCGCTTGTACTTTTACATGTTGAAATTGAAAATATCATGACGGATAGATCAAAAACAAAGGAAGAACTTGTAAAGGAGGTTCAGAAACTACGTATAGAGCTTGAGGACTTAAAATCTTCAAAGGGAAAAGATATCTCATCGGGCAATTCTTTGGAAAAACCATTAACGCGCAAGAAGTTTGAAGAAGCATTAAAAGAGTCGGAAACAATGTACCGGGCGCTTTTGGAAGTCAACATACTTGGGATTTTGGCTTTTGACGTCGAAACCCATCAATGTTCCTTTTTTAATTCCGCTGCCTGCAAGTTATTCGGCTATAGCCCTGAGGAAATTACGATGTTGAACCTGGCAGATTTTCACCCAAAGGATTCAATAGAAATGGCGATCGACGAATTTGAAACTCAGGTGCGTGGCGAGAAACCAATTTCTAACTCCTTGCCTTGTCTGCGAAAAGACGGCACAATATTTTATGCTGATATTGCTGGTTACTCTACCCACATTAATGGAAGAAACTGTAACATTGGCTTCATAATGGATGTGACTGAACGCAGGCAAAATGAAGAATCACTTCATCAGACCCGCCTGTTTTTGGACAGTATAATCGAACACAGCCCTAACTCAATGTGGGTCTCCGATGAGTATGGCACGCTGATACGATTAAATCAGGCATGCCGTGATCATCTTCAACTGAAGGACGAGGAAGTTATTGGCAAGTATAACATTTTCAATGACAACCTTATTGAAGAGCACGGGTTTATGCCAATGATTGAAGACGTATTTAGGAAAGGTTTGACTGCCCGTTTCACCATCCAATACGATACTTTAAGTGTGAAAACCCTTCACCTTGAGCGGACAATAAAAGTTTTTCTGGATGTTCATATTTCACCGATTGTGAATTCACAAGGGAAAGTGACTAATGCAATCATTCAGCATAATGACGTCACCGAACGGAAGATGGCGGAACAAGCCTTGGCAGAATCGGAAGAAAGGTACCGTGTGCTTCTGAACGGAAGTTCTTATGGTATTCTCGCCATCGATATCGAAACCCATCGTTTTATATTTTCCAATCCAGCCATTTGCAAATTATTCGGCTATACTGATGAAGAGTTTCAGCAGCTCACCATTGAGAATTTAGCGCCAAAAGAAACTCTCGTTTCGGTAATGTCGGAGTTTGATTTGCAAATGCGGGGTGAGAAAGCCATATCCTTTGCCCAGGAATGCATCAGAAAAGACGGAACGGTTTTCTACGCCGACGTAGCCGGGGCTCCTATTCTCCTTAATGGGAGAAATTGTAGTGTCGGATTTTTTAATGATGTGACTTCACGCCAGCAGGCGCAGGAATCTTTAAGGGAAAGCGAATCTGCTTTAAGACAGGCTCAGGAAATTGCCAAGTTGGGCAGTTGGGAGTATGATTTAATTAATCAAAAGGTAAAATGGTCAGAAAATTGTTATATCATTTATGGTTTGAAACCTTATGAGTTGAAACCAACTTTCGAATATTTCAAAAGCAGGGTTCATCCTGATGATTTGCATATTATTGATGAAACTTTTGAAACTATCTCGAGGTTCAAAAAGCCAATCAATATAGAAGTGCGAATGCTTTTTCCCGAAGGCAATGATTCATGGGCAAAAATCATTATAGCGCCAGTTGTAATAGATGATAAACTTGTTGCATTGAAGGGAGTCCAAATAGATATCACGGAGCTCAAGAAAATTGAATTTGAACTTATCAAAGCCAAAGAAAAAGCCGTGGAAAGCGACCGTCTGAAATCTGCATTCCTTACAAATATGAGCCACGAAATCAGAACCCCGATGAATGGCATATTGGGGTTTTCAGAACTCTTGAAGGAGCCAAAACTTACAGGTGAAGAACAGCAGGAGTATATTAGAATAATTCAAAAGAGTGGTAAGCGGATGCTCAATATTATCAGGGACCTTGTTGATATCTCAAAAATTGAAGCAGGGCAGATTACTGTAGTTGTTAAAGAGTCAAACATCAACGAGCAAATCGAGTACCTTTTTTACTTCTTCAAACCGGAAGCAGAGAAAAAAGGAATAGCTCTTTCTATTAAAAATTTTCTGCAATCAAAAGAATCCATAATTACAACAGACCGGGAAAAAATCTTTTCGATTCTGACCAATCTTGTTAAAAATGCAATAAAATACACGAAACAGGGCTCAATAGAATTTGGGTATGAGAAAAAGGGCAAATTTCTTGAGTTTTTCGTGAGAGATACCGGTATCGGAATTCCCAAACGCCGTCAGGAGGCTATTTTTGATCGGTTTGTCCAGGCTGATATTGCAGATTCAAATGCTTATGAAGGCGCCGGACTGGGCTTGTCTATTGCCAAAGCATACGTAGAAATGCTTGGCGGGAAAATATGGGTCGAGAGCAGTGAAGGCGAAGGTTCAACGTTTTATTTCACTATTCCTT
>JBAXRP010000254.1:0-6523 GCA_037131145.1 Bacteroidota bacterium | reverse complement strand
CAGATAATTGTTGATGCATTAAAAAGCTCTGATTTAAAACACAAAATAATAAGAGCTGTGAATGGAAAAATTTTGTGCGAATTAGCCGAAAAACGCCTTCCTGATTTAATAATTACCGATTGGGAAATGCCCGAAATGGATGGAATTGAAGCTATCAAATATTTATCAGGAATTGAAGCTACCAAAGATATTCCAATCATTATGTGTACGGGAATTATGACTACTTCCGAGAACCTGAAAATGGCAATAGACAGCGGAGCAGTTGATTATATCAGAAAACCAATTGATAGTATTGAATTGCAGTCGCGTGTGTATTCCATGCTTAAATTGCGCAACTCTTATCGCACCATCAAGGAACAAAATGCCATTCTGGAAAAGCAAAAAGAAGAAATCCAAACCCAAAGAGATGAACTTATAATAGCTAACGCAACAAAAGATAGGTTTTTTGGTATCATCGCTCACGACCTTCGAGGTCCTTTGGGCAGTTTGATGGGGTTAACCGATATAATTGCCAATGAATCACAACTGCTGGAGCCTGACGAAAAAAAATATATGGCCGTATCCCTGAACCATTCGGTACGTAATATTTACAACCTGCTGGAGAACCTGCTCGAGTGGTCTCAAATGCAACGCCAGCAAACTTCGTTTAAACCACAAATTCTTAGTTTAAAGAATGTATTAGCCGGATGTATAAAAATTGTTACTGAATCGGCGCGAGAAAAATCAATCGGGATAGACTTGGATATCCCCGACAAAATAGAAGTGTTTGCTGATACAAATATGCTTCAAACCGTTATCCGTAATCTGGTTTCAAATGCAATAAAGTTTACTCATAACGGAGGTAAAGTGAGCATTTCAGCTATGGCTTACGATATCCATGCGGCTGTTATTTCGGTCAAAGATACCGGCGTCGGTATGAACAGAGAAATGTTAGAAAATCTTTTCCGCCTCGATAAAAAATCAAACCGTCCAGGCACAAATGGCGAATCCAGTACCGGATTGGGTTTACTGCTTTGCAAAGAATATGTAGAAAAGCAGGGCGGTAAAATTTGGTTAGAAAGTGAAGCGGAAAAAGGTTCCATCTTTTATTTTACCATTCCCTTAAATACGGAAACAGAGAAAAAATCCGATGTTATAAATACTATTTCGAATGATGGGGCAGTTGATCGGATTAATCCCAAAGTTACAGGGCTGAAAATACTAATTGTCGAAGACGATCTACCATCTGAAATAATTCTTGCAGCAGCAGTTACAATGTTTGGTAAAGAAATATTTAGAGCAAAGACAGGCATTGAAGCTGTTGAAATTTGTCGCAATCATCCGGATATTGATTTGGCGCTGATGGATATTGAAATGCCTGGTATGGACGGGTACGAAGCTACCCGGCAAATCCGTCAATTTAATAATGACGTAATCATCATTGCACAAACTGCTCTTGGTATGTTAAATGTAAAAACCAAGACAATTGAAGCAGGATGCAATGATTATATCACAAAACCCCTTGACAAAGCCGAATTACTCTCTTTAATTCAAAAGTATTTTAACAAATAATTAATAATCCTGAAAAAATCTATGAAACGCTATGTTTTATCCTTGTTATTTTCCATGTTTTCATTTTTCTGCATTTCACAACTACCGGTAGTCTCATCAGGCAGCATTGCCCGGCTGGAGAATTTTCAGTCAAAATACATTACTCCACGCAATATTGATATTTGGTTGCCAGATGGATACAGCGCCTCCAAAAAATACAGCGTTCTGTATATGCATGACGGACAGATGCTTTATGATACAGCAGCTACATGGAATCATCAGAGCTGGGATGTTGATGATGTTTTGGCAAAACTCCTGAAAGAAAAAAAAATCCGCAACGTCATTGTGGTCGGCGTCTGGAATGGCGGAAATACTCGTCATGGTGATTATTTTCCACAAAAACCCTTTGAATTGCTGACAAAAGCGTGGCAGGACTCGCTCTACTTATCTGAGAGACCGGGCGGCGCTTCGATTTTCAATAATGTGAAAGTCAATTCAGACAACTATCTGAAATTTATTGTAAGCGAGCTCAAACCCTATATTGACAAGAATTACCCTACCCTGAAAGAGAAGGCAGATACCTTCATTGCCGGTAGCAGTATGGGCGGGCTGATCTCTCTTTATGCCATCTGCGAATATCCAAAGGTATTTGGCGGCGCAGCCTGTCTCTCGACCCACTGGCCCGGTATTTTTACCCTGGATAACAATCCGATGCCGGCAGCATTTATCAAATATCTGAAAACTCATTTACCAGATCCCGCATCTCACCGAATCTATTTTGATTATGGCACCGAAACTCTTGACGCAATGTATCCCGCGATTCAGAAAGAGGTTGACGCTGTGATGAAATCCAGTGGATTTACTTCAAAAAACTGGATAACCCGTGAATTTCAGGGTGAAACCCACAGTGAAAAGTCGTGGAATAAGCGATTGATGATTCCGATGATTTTCCTGCTTGGAAGGTAACAAATCAATCAAAAGTATTTGTCAGTCAACTTAGTCATCCCGGAACTTTTAGAATTACCTTTTTCTCTGCGGTCCTCTGCGAAACCCTCTGCGGCTCTCTGCGGTTAAATTTTACCGCGGAGAACCGCAAAGGAAAAGCGCAGAGAGCCGCAGAGGGGATTCAAGTTTCAAGTGGTAAAACGGTAAAGTGGTAAAACGGTAAAACGTATCCGCACACTTCGTCCTTCGTCCTTCATCCCTCGTCCTTCGTCCTTCGTCCCTCGTCTTTCGTCCCTCGTCCCTCGTCCCTCGTCCTTCGTCCCTCGTCCTTCATTCAAACACCACCTTCCCAGTATAACTCTTCCGCCCATTGTCAAGCGCCACCTGGTAAATCCCTTTGGCCTGGGCTTCGAGGTTCAGCCTGATCTTACCGTCGGCAAGGGTCAACACTGTCTTTTCAATCAGTTTTCCCTGGAAATCAAAAACCTGAAGTGTGAGTTGTTTTTCGTGCAGAAATTCCTCCGGGATGGTTACGGAGCTTATGCCGGTGGTGGGGTTGGCGTAGATGAGGAGTTGGGGTTGGGGGCTTTCGAGGGGCTGGGAGGTGGAGGTGATTGCATCGTGCTTGGAAACATAAACATCAGAAGCCCCAAAGCTCTTTAAGGTTTGATTGCCGAAATTCGTAGTACCGGTGAAACTGCCGCACAAAAGAGCAGATCCGTTTTGATCAGAAGCAATACCTCCATGATATGAGTTTGGGCTCTGCAACACACCCAAACATTCGCCATTTCTATTATAGCTGACCAAAAACATTTCCCGGGAGGAAGACGCCGAAACAGCTAAATCACCAAAAACTGCTTTGCCTGAAAATGTACCACAGGCATAGATATTTCCTGTTGAAGTAGTTGCACTAATTCCAGTATAAATCAGGTTTCCTGTAATGTGTGCGTTTTTTGCCCATAAGACTGTTCCGTTGTTGTCATATTTTGCGATATACCAATCCCGTTTATTGCCATTGTCAAGCACAATGTTATCAAAATTTGCAGTTCCCTGAAATTCACCGGTTGTATAAATATTTCCCGTTCCATCAAGGCTGATGGTTCCTCCGTTGTCATTCAACGGACCACCCATGGTTTTCACCCATATAACATTGCCATTGGTGTCAAATTTTGAAATGAACGGATCGTTGGGGTTGCACACCACGGTTGCTGATCCCAACTTTAAAGTGTCATTATAGGATACTCCGCCCAGGTACAGATTATTATCAAAATATCGGACCTGTCCTGCGACACCATTAACATCAAGCACCCTTTTCACCCAGATCAGTGAGCCTGACAATCCAAATTTTGCAATAAAACCGCCGGGTTGAATGGTGTTTGTATCAAAAGTGGATTTGTATTTCGTATTTCCGGCCATAAAAATATTTCCCTCTGCATCATTTGAGATGCTGACATTGTTTGCATCGCCATGCCAGGCAACGCCCCTTGCCCATAGGCAATTGCCATTCAGATCAAGCTTTGCAAGAAATATCTTATCGCCTCCTCCAACGTTGCAGTTTACTACCAATCCATTGTCGCCATTCATCGTTCCGGCAAGGATAATGGTGTTGGTTGATTCATCAAAAACCAGATCACCGGGAACATCCGTACTGTTGGTTTTATTGTCAACAGAACCCGCTTGTTTTACCCAAAGAACATTTCCTGACGGAGCCATCTTCATGATAAACATATCATAAACTCCTCGCGGAACAAGCGTGTCCTTGCCGAAAACAGCATAAGGAAAGAAGAACTGCCCAAATATATAAACGTTTCCATTTTTATCAAGGCATAAATTACCTGCCCCATCACCATTGGCACCTCCATAATGGTTGGCCCATTGCCAGCTTTGAGCGTTGAGCATAATTACATGAAAGATCAACAGGGTGGCTATCAGTATTGTTTTTCTGGAAAATGCTTTCATAGATCAGTGGTTTTATCAATCATAGTTATTTGTCAGTCAAATCAGTTATTCTTTAAACTCATGTATTTGCCTTTTTCTCTGCGGTCCTCTGCGAAACCCTCTGCGGTTCTCTGCGTTTAAATTTTTACCGCGGAGAACCGCAAAGGAAAAGTGCAGAGGACCGCAGAGGGGATTCAGGTTTCAAGTGGTAAAACGGTAAAGTGGTAAAGTGGTAAAAGGTGTCCACCTCACTTCGTCCTTCGTCTCTCGTCCCTCGTCCCTCGTCCCTCGTCTTTCACTCAAACACCACCTTCCCCGTATACCTCTTCCGCCCATTATCCACCACCACCTGGTACATCCCTTTGGACTGGGCTTCGAGGTTCAGCCTGATCTTACCGTCGGCAAGGGTCAACACTGTCTTTTCAATCAGTTTTCCCTGGAAATCAAAAACCTGAAGCGTAAGCTGCTTTTCGTGCAAAAATTCCTCCGGGATGGTTACGGTGCATTTGCCCTCGTTCGGATTGGCATAGATGAGGAGTTGGTTTTCCTCCGGATACCTGGGCTCCACCGAACCGGGGATCTGCCCGCATTTGGCAATAAAGATGTCATCCATAGTATAGGGAGTGGTTTGAAAATTATTATAGGTATTTTGCCCGATCATAATGTTTTTGCTAAAAGTTCCGACTACCACAGGGTTTCCATTTACATCCTGCCCAACCGATTGGCCTTCTGCGTTGCCGAAATGTACCACTCCCAGGCACTGACCCCCCGGGTCATACCGTGCAAGGAACATATCCAGTAAAGAATCGGAAGTGACGGTATCGGAACCAAAACGGGCAGTACCCGAAAAACTACCGGTAAGGTAGATGTGGCCGGTTGAATCAGAAAATACACTGTATGATTTTGCGTCATCCGATGCACTGCATTGATCAGCCCAAACAAGATCCCCGTTGTGGCCATATTTACATACAAAATAATCAGATTTATACTGTTCTGTATTTAAAATTGTGCCATTAAAATCAATAGATTCAAAAAAATATCCACAAATGTAAATGTTGCCCTGACGATCGGCAGACAGATTATTTCCACCTTCAGTTACAATAGAAATCCCCTCCCTCAGCCATTGAATATTCCCGTCGAGATCGAAGCAGCACAAGGCATTGCCCATCATGCCCGGGTGGTTCCTGGTTGCCGTATCCACGGTGATGGAATAGGCGTACTCCCTTCCGATGGCGAATAGTTTGCCGCCTGATACCGTCATGCCCGAAAATACCACCTGGGGCGGTTTATCCGAATACAGTGTGGATACCGGGATTATGTTCCGGGCCCAGAGTACCTCCCCGGTTGAATCGTATTTGGCCAGAAACCCACCCGCCTCAACCGAAATGGTGTCAAAAAACGCCGCTGATTTGTTGGCGCCAAATATATACACATTATTCAGACTATCGGTTGCCATACTATTTCCATTAACATCCTGGGCGCCATATGCGCTTTTTGCCCACCGGCAACTGCCATCGGGTGCAAATTTTACAAGGAACATATCGCCCCCGTGAGAATTGAGGGTACAGGAGCCAAAATTCTTTTTTTCCTTAAACCACCCGGTTAGATATACAAACCCATCTTCCCCGGTGATGATATTCCAGATATGACCATCGTGTTCGGGGATATTGGATGAGCTATAGGTGTCAAATTGCCTTATCCATTCCTCATTCCCCTGCGGATCGTATTTGGCCAGGAAAAGACCGGCGCCTCCGCGCCTGGTAAGGGTCTGGTTGGCCGAATAAAAATAGTATCCATCAAAATCGCCTGCCATATAAAAGTTACCGTATTTATCGGTTACACCTTTTACCCTTTCTTCCCGGTCGCTGCCCAGATGATGCGACCATTGCCAGTTTTGGGCGTGGAGCATCATTACTTGAAGGATCCACAATATGGCTATCAGGAATATTTTCATAGAAAATGCTTTCATAGATCAGCGGTTTTATCAATCAAAGTTATTTGTCAGTCAAATCAGTTATTCCTTAAACTCATGTATTTGCCTTTTTCTCTGCGGTTCTCTGCGAAACCCTCTGCGGTTCTCTGCGTTTAAATTTTTACCGCGGAGAACCGC
>JBAXRP010000253.1:0-6546 GCA_037131145.1 Bacteroidota bacterium | reverse complement strand
CTTACCAACTTACCAACTTACCAGCTTATCATGCAAACCATAGAAGAACGTTACCAATACTTTGAAGAGAAGAACCGCAAGGCTGAGCTTGGCGGGGGCGCTGAAAAAATTGCTAAAATCCATAAAAACGGAAGGATGACGGCGCGTGAGAGAATTCTCCTGCTGCTCGACGTCAATACGTTTGTTGAATTGGACAAACTGGTAATGCACCGGTGTCACGATTTTGGAATGGGTCATAACAAATTTCCCGGCGACGGGATGATAACCGGTTATGGAAAGATAGACGGGCGGCTTGCATTTGTCTTTGCTCAGGACTTTACCGTTTTCGGCGGAACCATGAGCAGAGCCAATGCCGACAAGGTTGTAAAGGTGATGGATATGGCAATGCGAATGGGAGCGCCGGTTATCGGGCTCAACGATTCGGGTGGGGCGCGGATTCAGGAAGGTGTGGAAAGCCTCGCCGGTTATGCCGATATTTTCTACAGGAATGTAATGGCGTCTGGCGTAATACCGCAAATTTCGGCAATTCTCGGACCATGTGCCGGCGGCGCCGTTTATTCGCCGGCTATGACCGATTTCATTCTGATGGTAAAGGAATCAAGTTATATGTTTGTCACCGGACCGGAAGTGATCAAAACTGTGACACATGAGGAGGTTACAATGGAGGAGTTGGGCGGCGCCATGTCTCATAACTCTAAAAGCGGAGTGGCACATTTTACCGCCGACAGCGATGAACAGGTTGTATTGATGATCCGCGAGTTGATGAGTTTTCTGCCTTCAAACAACATGGAAGATCCACCTACACAGCCATGCACCGATGATGTGATGCGCCAGGATGAAAAACTGCAAACGATGGTTCCGGTGGATCCGAACAAGCCATACGACATGAAGGACCTTATTACAACTGTTGTTGATAACCATAACTTTTTTGAAGTGATGCCTTATTATGCCCAGAATATCCTGATCGGGTTTGCCCGCCTGGGAGGGAAACCGATTGGCATCGTGGCAAACCAACCAGCCTATCTTGCAGGCGTACTCGACATAAATTCGTCGGTAAAGGCGGCGCGGTTTGTCAGGTTTTGCGACTGCTTCAACATTCCCATCATCACTTTTGTTGATGTTCCGGGATTTCTGCCGGGAACAGTTCAGGAGTTCGGGGGAATTATCAAACACGGGGCAAAATTATTGTACGCATTTTCAGAGGCGACCGTTCCAAAGATCACCTTGATTACCCGAAAAGCTTATGGCGGCGCTTACGACGTAATGTCGAGTAAACACATCGGCGCCGACGTGAATTATGCCTATCCTTCAGCCGAAATCGCAGTGATGGGACCCGAAGGCGCCGTGAACATCATTCATAAGGGAAAACTTAATGACGCCGATCGTACCGAAGCCGTTGACCACTACCGGAATACATTCGCAAATCCTTACAAAGCGGCTGAACTAGGTTACATTGATGAGATCATCCTTCCGCGGCAAACCCGCATGAAACTCATCCAGGCGCTCGATCTGACCCAGAATAAAAGCAAGACCAATCCTCCAAAGAAACATGGGAATATACCTTTGTAAGAAGAATTAAGAAGGAATGCCTGATAAATCGAGAGGTGTAGGTGCGATTTCATTGAAATAAATTTGAAAAACCAGGGACAAAGACCAGAATGGATAAATCTTTACTAATTAATGCTTTAAGAGAACTCGACAGACAAGTAACATGTCATTTTAAAATAGTGATTGTTGGCGGAGCAGCGATGATAATTAATTTTGGCTCAACCCGTGCAACAAGAGATATTGACGCTATTTTTGAAGGGGATAATTTACTGGAAATTAAAACCGCTGTAAAAAAGGTCGCAGAAAAATTTCAGTTAGATGATGATTGGTTAAATGATAGCGCAAAAGGATTTGCGAATATTTTACCGCCAGATTTCCAAAGTCGAATAACAAAGCTCGAATTGAATTTATATAACATTGAAGTATTTGTTCTTGGTATTGCAGAACAGTTGATAATGAAAATAGTTGCATTGCGTGAGCAGGATTTGGAAGATATTGACCTGTTATTACTTCAACTGAAAGATGAAGACAAACAAAATGTAATCGGAAATATGCAAAATATCTCCGAAACAAGACCAGATTGGGCTCAAAAAATTCAATACTTTTTAGAAGAAAAAGAATGGAAGATAAATTAGACATATTATTTCAGCAATGGAATAAATTTGATAGTAAAGTTTTTATTTCAGAAATTAAACCAACAGAAAAAATTAATATTGAGAATTTAATTGCCGAAACTACTATGTATTGTCGCTACTCAGGACGATTAACATGGATTTTAATTGATTGGCTCATACGATATATTGATATAATTGATTCGGAAAAATTATTAAATACAACTCTGGATAAAGGAGACGTTACTATATTGGGATTAGTTTCAGATTTAGCAAAACAAAAACGAAATAGTTTTAAATTTGAATATCTAATTAAAGCAAGTAAACCAAATGACAAGAAAGAAGTTTTTTTTTATCGTGTATTAAAAAGTAAACTTGCTTCAAAATTAACAATCGAACAGACTTTGCCGATTTATGATAAATGGAATTTCTATTGTAGTGAATTAAGATATTTAACAACTGACAACGAATTGAATGACATAAAATTCAAATATACTACATCA
Organism: Bacteroidota bacterium; assembly: GCA_037131145.1. GTDB lineage: Bacteria > Bacteroidota > Bacteroidia > Bacteroidales > FEN-979 > CAIVAT01. The sequence continues at coordinate 3,884 of JBAXRP010000253.1, read as the reverse complement.
TGATAGTTTTGAATTGTTCCGGGCAGGCGCTGTTAACACTTACCAAACGGCATCTTCTTTTTGTCATTTATCTGGTTCTTCCTTTTTTTTCTTACTGCCAATGGAATTGGATGAATCCACTACCTCAGGGAAATCATCTTCAAAGTGTCAGATTCATAAATCCATCAATGGGTTTTTCTGTCGGCGACGGGGGAACAGTATTAAAAACAACCGATGGAGGTCAGTCATGGAAACGGTTATATGCAGGCACACCTTCTAACCTGACGGCGGTCTTTTTTTTTAATCCTGATACAGGTTATGTTACCAGCGAGAATTATCTTTTTAAGACTACCGATGGCGGCCTCAACTGGAATATGGGGTCAACATATTATTGGGGAATGATCAGCGATATATGGTTCACTGATAATGACACCGGCTATTTCTGCGGCGAATACGGGACGGGATTGTATAAAACAACCAACGGCGGCACAACCTGGATCATGAGTACATCTATCCCAACAAGTGAATGTGCCTCCCTCTTTTTTATTGATGCCCAGACTTTTTATGGGATTGGCGCCATGGGTATTTATAAGACGACAAACGGTGGCAATACCTGGGTTACATCTTACCAGGCTCCTGTAAACGGATTTCTTACCGACCTGTATTTTACCACTCCGGATACCGGATATGCATCATGCACTGGGGGCATGATCGTCAGAACAACTGATGCAGGCTCAACATGAAGTCTCAAGTCGTGTGGTAATACAATTCAATTCCTCAGCATTTGCTTTTCTGACCAATCAACCGGGTTTGCAGCAGGAGGCACATGGACTAACACCGGTTACATATATAAAACAACCGATAGCGGAAACAGTTGGTTTTTAATGCCCCTTGCAATTACCGACCTGATATCGTCCATCTGTTTTCCTGATCCGTCCACAGGTATCATCGCCGGACAATATGGTATGATGATGAGGAGTGCTGATTCAGGCATGACCTGGAATGCCCTCTCTTCTCATTTAACAATAAAAGATCTTTATTCAGCACACTTTATAAACTCGAATACGGGGTTTGTAACCGGAGATGCTGGAGTCATTCTTAAAACAGCAGATGCTGGAAATACATGGTCCACGGTTCCCTCTGGGACAAGCGACCCTTTATTAGCCATTTGTTTCACTGATTTAAACACCGGGTACAGTTGTGGCGGTAACTCGATTATGAAAACGACCAACGCTGGCAACTCCTGGAATTCAACCTATTCAGGAGCGCCACACACATTCAACTCAATGTGTTTTCCAACACAAAATACTGGTTATGTATTGGGTGATCAGGGTTTTACTTTCATCAAAACTACCGATGGAGGATTGACCTGGATAGATATGCCATCCCCAACCGGGGCTATCAACGGCAGTTATCATGCTTTTTATTTCACCTCGGAGGATACGGGTTATTTTTGTGGTGATTTCGGATATATCATTAAAACCATGGATGGAGGAAATACCTATTCCCCATTGAATTCAAGTACTACGCAAGATCTTTATTCCATGGCCTTCATAAATAAAAACACAGGTTTTGCGGGAAGTTCATCTGGAACAATTTTAAAAACAATAGATGGTGGCAATACCTGGATTGAAAAACATAGTGGCGCTTTTTACGGAGCTTCCCGGTTTTTATTCCTCGATTCCTTACATGGATATTGTCTGGGAAGTCGCATTGAATATTTAAAAACCGATGATGGCGGAGAAACATGGACCCCGGTTTTGTTCACATTATCGAATTACAATTTTGGCGGAATGTTTTTCACTGATCCGGATACTGGATATCTCGTTGGAGAGAACGGAATGATTTTTAAAATAACGAATGGAGGGATCTATACCGGAACTCAATATCAAAATCCTGAAACTGAATTAAAAATCTTTCCCAACCCAAATGATGGCAACTTTGTCGTCGGCATACCAATTCAATCAGAAAACATACATGTTCAATTATTCGATCTTTCCGGTATCAGAGTTATGAACACGATTTTACCTTGCCAATCAGGGAGAATTGAATTAAAACTACCCGATGTAAATTCTGGTCTTTACATTCTTAAAATTATTTCCAAATCAAAAGTCCTGACAGGGAAAATAATTATCCGGCGCTGAATTTTCATTATCCCTGGATTGTTGTATTTTCAATGTTCTCAAAAGCAACATCAACGCGGGCTTGAAAATCAATGGTCATTGAAATAGCTGTGATGATCTTGAAATAATCATCCGGAGATGCAAGCGCCCTTCCTTTTCTCGAATCAAGATATTTCTTCACAACCTGGTATCCTCCGATGTGGTACTCCCATACTTCGGAGGAAATCCCTTCAAAGTATTGCGTTTTGTTAATATACAGCCATTTTTTACCTTCATCGAAAACCGGTTTCTCAATAATATTATCGCCTATTCCCTTGAATTTTGCCACTGGTTTATCCAATGCCTTACTCTTGAGCAAATGCAGTTGGCAGAGTTCTTCGCCGAGCGTTGCCATTTCCAGAAACAAGTTGTAATTGCTCGTAAAGGGTATCCTCGGGAAATCAATTTTCAAAAACTCAGCGTACTTTTCGCGATAGGCATTGCTGTACAGCGCCGCGTAGCAGTAATAAAGAATCTGCTCCGGGGTTGGTCTTTTCAGGTATGCATTTTCCAATTGTTCAAAAACTTTTAAGGCTATATTTGGCTTCTTGATTTCTTCGCCGTATTCCGATTCCGGTTCAAAAAGCATCATACTTTGAAAGCCGCGTTTCCTTTTCTGTTCTCCAGGTTTGCAGAGATAGAGAGGAAAAGTGTAGCAAACTTCACTCGTATTATTCGAAATATAACAGCATTCAGTAATTTCATTGGAGACCAGGACGTGCATCCATTTGAATGAAGCCTTCACTTGCCTGACAACATTAACCGCTAAATTTTCTTTTGCCATAAGATGCTGCATCACTTCTCTTCGTGGTCTGTCAACCAAATCATCAGAGTAAATGATGAATCGCGAATCGAAAGGGCGATAAGATATCGGTACTATTTTATCGGAGATTTCCAAGTCGCGTGTTACTTTCTTTCTTGCAGCGTCAATATCGAATGTTGAAGTCTCTTTGACATGAAATGCTTGCTGAATGGATTCCTTGGGGAATTTCAGGTTTTTGAACAATCTCAACCTGTTCTCCAGATCAGATTTGTCAAAAGCGATCACAAAATCATCCCGATGAGTTTTTATACCTGTGGAATTTACCGGGAATATCTCGGTTATGCTTTGCCACTGGTTATAATGTTCGATATCCTTTGTTTTTCTTTTGATGAAGAAATACCAGGGTGTTTCAGGGTTTAAAACTTCATAGTCCTTTTTGCAAAGTTTGTTGTTGTCAAGCCATTGATATTTCTTCTCGCGCAAACCAAAAATATCACGATGATAAACCGTGCACCCTTTGACCTTTGGCTTTTTCACAAAAATGGCAATGGCTGTTCCTTTGGTGATGTCAAAAATATTTTCGTCTTTGCCGCCGTCAGGCGCCTTTTCTTTTTTCTGGCTATCGCCGTGCAAATCGAGGATATAGATTTCATTGAAGGTTTGCATCAAACTTTGCCGCATCCCGGGAAAAGTCACATTGTTCAGGTAGCCATGGTTGGTGATCATCCCGACAACCCCTTGTCCTGCCTTGTGTATTTTCCACTGGGCAAACCGGAGGAACTTTACGTAATCATCCTGAAGCAATTTCGGGTTATGCTCCTTCAATGGCGCCCCGTCAATTTTATAATAGCTCTGGGCTCCATCTAAATCTTCTTTTAGAAGTTTATCCGTCCAGTCATTGTAATTGGCGGAGTTTGCAGAATAGGGCGGATTCCCCATGATTACCAGTATCCGCTGATCCTTCTTTATTCTTCCGGCTT
>JBAXRP010000252.1:0-6561 GCA_037131145.1 Bacteroidota bacterium | reverse complement strand
CCATTATACACTTTTCAATTCGGCGTTTCGCGAAGAGTGCAAAAAGATATTCGGCAAAGACCTTAAACATGGCGACTCTATAAAAGAGATGCTGGGGCACCTTCCCAACGATCTCGAAGAGGCAATGAATCACTGGAACCGCGCCTTTGACGGCGAAGATTTCACAGTCACCCAACAGTTTGGAGATGCAAATCTGGAGCGCAACTGGTATGAGCTCCACTTTAGCCCCATCCGCGACAACGCAGGAAATGTAACCGGAGCGGTACACATTGTGCGTAACGTTACCAGGCGCAAGCTGGCAGAAGAAGAACTTTTTGAGAGTAAGGAAAAATATAGAACGCTCTTTGAAAACTCTGGCATAAACGTTTTTATTCTCGATCGTGATGGCGTTTTTCAGGACATGAATACCAACGCAGCTAAATTGTTTGGCGGTAAACCTGTTGACTTCATAGGAAAAACCATATTTGATTTAAATTCCAAAACGGTTGCTGAAGAATATTATGAATCGAACCGCAGAATCATCGAATCAGGGGTTGGGCGACTTTATGAGACACTCTTCGAATTCCCAATTGGGCGAAAAACTTTCCTTGTGCAGGAGCAGGTTATTAAAGATGTCGATGGAAATAATGTTGCGCTTCAAAGCAGTAGTATTGACATCACCGAACGCAAACAGGCAGAAGAAGAACTGCGCGAAAGCGAAGAAAAACTTAACGCCCTCTTTGGCGCTATGACCGAAATGGTGGCGCTGCACGAACTGGTTTTCAACGACCTGGGCGAAGCTGTAAACTACCGGATTACCGACTGTAATAATGCTTTTACCGAAATTACGGGGATTGATAAACAAGACGTCATCGGAAAACTTGGAACTGAGGCATACGATTCTGAAACGCCACCATACCTGAAAGAATACACTCGCGTTGCAATTTCAGGCATCCCATACCAATACGCTACTCATTTTATCCCGTTGGACAAACACTTTATGATTTCTGTAGTTTCTCCAAAGAAAAATCATTTTGCAACCATTACTACCGACGTCACCGCCATCCGGCATATACAGGAGGTAATATCTGCCAAAAACAAAGAACTCGAAAATTATCTCTACGTTGCCTCCCACGACCTCAGGTCGCCACTGGTTAATATTCAAGGGTTCAGCCAGCGATTACAAAAACAGTCCGATACAATAAAAACCATGCTTACCGGATGCCAGGTTGAGAATTCGATAATGGAGAACATCAATAAAATTACCAATGACGATATGCCCCGAACACTGAATTTCATTTTATCGAATGTTGCTAAAATGGATACCCTGTTAAACGGGCTTTTGCAAATTTCCAGGACTGGACGAATAAAAATGACTATCAGAAGAATTGACATGAACCAACTGTTCAAAACAATTATCGCTTCTCACAACTTTCAAATTACCGAAAGTTCCGCCAAAGTAATAGTTAAAGATTTGCCTGATTGCTACGGCGATGAAAACCAGCTTAATCAGCTATTTTCAAACATTATAGGCAATGCCCTCAGGTACAGAGATAAAAACAGAAAATTGATAATCGAAATTGGAGGCGTTTCCCATTACCACAAAGTTATTTACAGCATCAAAGATTCGGGAATCGGCATTGCGTCAAGGCATCTCGAAAAAATCTGGGACGTGTTTTTCAGGGTGGATTCACAAGGGGCTGAAGCCGGCGAAGGACTCGGTTTGAGCATTGCCATAAGAATTGCCGACAAGCACAAGGGCAAAATATTTGCCGAATCGGAGGAAGGAAAAGGAAGCTCCTTTTTTGTTGAATTACCAAAAAATGAATTTTCGGAATAAAAAATATGAACCATAGAAGATCACAGAGAAACAAGGAGATTAAAATAATAAAGAATGAAAAAACAATACCCGACGCCGAAGGCGTCAAACATTTATAGGAATAATGTAAATGACAAATCTTCGACCCCGAAGGGGTCGAACAGCTCTGTAATATCAAGTTCTATAAAGGTAAAATCCCTTTGGGATTAATTATAATAATAACTTTCCTGACGTTTTACAACTTTTTTTAACCACTGAATACGAATAAAAAACAAAATATATAGATATGAAACACTACAAAGAGTTGATAATTCTGATTGCAGAAGACGACGACGGACATGCCGAACTTATTAGAGAAGGTTTGGAAGAATCAGGCGTATGTAACAAAATTATCCGGTTTTCGAATGGCGAAGACGCATGGAATTTTTTATCCGTCGCCGGAAATAAAAATGTGCGCGACAAAAACAAAACCTATCTGTTGTTGCTCGACATAAATATGCCGAAAATGGATGGCGTAGAAGTTTTGAAAAGAATGAAATCGGATGAGGAATTAAAAGAAATTCCGGTGATGATGCTCACCACCACCGACGATCCGCGCGAAGTTGAAGCGTGCTACAAAATAGGCTGCAACATGTATATTACCAAACCTGTTGATTTTGTAAAATTTACTGAAACCTTGAAACGACTGGGTTTATTTATTCAGGTAGTAAAAATATAAATGAAAATTTATTAAAATGGAAACGAATAACAACACGATACTCATTATTGAAGATGATGCTGATTTAATCGAATTGCTAAACGAAATAATTGAAAACAGCGGCTATCAAACTTTCTGTGTGCAAACAGCAGGCGCTGCATTCGACTGGCTAATAGAAAACACACCTTTCCTGATAATTCTCGATTACAGCCTGCCCGATATGAACGGCAAAGAGTTTATTGCTGCATTAACAAAAAACCACCGGGATTTGCCGCCTTTCATAGTTTCTACCGGGCAGGGCGATGAGCGCATTGCCGTTGAAATGATGAAACTTGGCGCACGGGATTATATCATAAAAGACAACCAGTTTCTTGAGATGATACCCCTGATTATAAGTAAAGTTGGCAGAGAGATTGAAAATGAAAATAAACTCAGGCTTGCCCAACAGGCATTGCGAATTAGCGAGGAAAGGTACCGGTCGCTGTTTTTTATGGCTGGCGAAGGAATTTTTATTATGGCTACCGATGGCAAATTGGTGGAGGTAAACGAGTCCTTTGCCAGAATGCACGGATACACGGTGAAGGAAATATTAGAAATGGATTTGAAGAGTTTGGATACCAACGAAACCGGTAAACTGATTCCCGAAAGAATGAGCCACATTCTTAAAGGAGAACATCTAATCTTCGAGGTAGAACACTTTCATAAAAACGGTCATGTTTTCCCACTTGAAGTATCAGCAAGCCTTATTTCTCACGACGGCAATCTTTTTATCCAATGTTTTCATCGCGACATATCCCGGCGCAAGCATGTAGAGGAGGCTCTCAAAGAGAGCGAATTGAAATACCGTTCACTTATAGAATGTTCAAGCGACGCTATTTTTTGTGTTGATGAAAATGGCCGGTATAAATTTGCGAATAATCTGTTTGCCGCAACATTTGGACAAACCCCCGATTATTTTGTCGGAAAAACTTTCTGGGATATTTATGATAAAGAACATGCCGATTACCGTTATGAAGCAACCAAAAAATTATTCCTCACCGGCGTAGGCGTGTCGTTGGAGGTTGAAGTTCCTTTGCCTGATAAAACTTTGTATTTCCTCGCTACAACCAATCCTGTAAAAGATGAAACCGGAAAAGTAATATTAAACCTCACTCACGCAACCGACATCACCGGACTGAAGCATACGCAGGAAGTTTTAAAAACCACTCTTGCCCGCCACGAAGCGCTTCTCGACGCTATTCCCGACATGATGTTTGTTATTGACGCTGAAGGCGCTATCGTGGATTTTCATTCCGATAACCACGACGAGTTATATCTAAAACCAGAAACTTTCCATAATAAGAACGTAAAGGAAGTGTTGCCCAAAGAAGTGGCTGACCTTACCCTGGAAAAAGTAGCGTCTGTTCTTGCTACCGGGCAATCCGACCATTCAACTTATACCCTCGAAATCACGGGAACAGTAAAACATTTCGAATCAAGATATGTGGCTTGTGGCGATGGACAGGTTTTGTCGATAGTTCGCGACATCACCGACCGCCGGCAGGCAGAACAAGAATTAATCATCGCCAAAGAACGAGCTGAAGAAAGCGACCGCCTCAAATCGGCTTTCCTTGCCAATATGAGCCATGAAATCCGCACCCCGATGAACGGTATTCTCGGTTTTGCCTCATTGCTTAAAGAACCCGGACTTACCGGCGAGGAGCAGCAAAAATATATCCGCATAATCGAAAAAGGCGGCGCGCGTATGCTTAATATTATCAATGATATTGTTGATATTTCAAAAATAGAATCGGGACAAATGGAAATTTCAATTTCCGAAACAAATATTAACCAGCAAATCGAATTCATTTACATTTTCTTTAAACCCGAAGTTGAGAAAAAAGGAATTAAGTTTTCGTTTAAAAACCCTTTGCCTACCTCAGAAGCATTCATAAATACCGACCGCGAAAAAATTTACGCCATCCTTACCAACCTTGTCAAAAACGCCATCAAATATACCAACCAAGGTTCGATCGAATTTGGGTATAAAATCGTAGAGACGCAATGCATTGCGTCTTTACAATTTTTTATAACGGATACCGGCATCGGAATTCCAAAAGACAGGCAGCAAGCCATTTTCGACCGTTTTGTCCAAGCCGATATCGAAGACAGAAATGCGCTACAGGGAGCAGGACTGGGTTTGTCAATTACCAAAGCTTACATTGAAATGTTAGGCGGCGCAATCCGGGTGGAAAGCGAACCGGGAAAAGGTTCAACTTTTTATTTCACCATTCCCTACAATACAGGGACTACGGTCCAAACCATTCCTGCAAAATCCATTTCAGATGAAGATACTAAAAGCAGTGTCAGAAAATTGAAAATACTGATTGCAGAAGATGACGAAACATCGGAAGAGCTCATTTCTGCGGTAATAAAAGGTTTTTGCAAAGAAATTTTAACCGCCAGAACCGGAACGCAAGCTATTGAAACCTGCCGCAACAACCCCGACATGGATTTGATTTTAATGGACATTCAAATGCCGGAGGTAAGTGGGTATGAAGCCACCCGCCAAATCAGGCAATTCAATAAGGAGGTGGTTATTATTGCTCAAACAGCTTATGGTCTCACCGGCGACCGCGAAAAGTCAATAGCGGCGGGATGTAACGAGTATATTTCAAAACCGATACGCGCAACTTTGCTAAAAGGGTTGATACAAAGTTTATTTAAAAAACAGTAATCATCGAGCTAAAATCTGTTGAGACGTTAAACGAAATGCATATAGCGCCAGTTTTAACTTATTTGAAACTATCAGGTTGTAAATTAGGTTTATTGATGAATTTTAAAGTTTTACGTGTTGTAGAAGGAAGTAAAAGATTGGTTAACAATCTTTAGCTCTGCGGCTCTCTGCGCAAAAACTCAGCGGTTCTCTGCGGTTAAGTTTTTTTACCGCAGAGAACCGCAAAGAAGACGCAAAGAACCGCAGAGCTAAATAATAATTAGGTACACAAGCGCATAGTCATATAAAAATATATTAATCAAACTTTCTATACAATATGAAATCACCAACCCAGGTTACGCCTTCCGGAAACGCATGGAAAGCTTTGATTATTCTGATAATTGGTCTCGCTATAACAATTGTCGCAACCGTTTATACTAAAAATAATACTGAAGCTCGTGCAAAATCTAAATTTGCCTTGGTTTGCAACGAAATTGAGATCAAAATATCTACCCGGCTTCATGCGCATGCCCTGATTTTGCGTGCAGGTTCAGCATTTTTTGCGGCTTCCGATACTGTTACCCGCAAAGATTGGAGAGAATTTTTTGAACACGAAAAAATTGACAAAAACCTGCCCGGTATTCAAGGCGTCGGGTTTTCAAAGGTTATCTCTAAAAATCAATTGCAGCGACACATTCAGAGCATCCGGAATGAAGGATTTCCTGAATATACAGTAAAACCGGAAGGAGAAAGAGAAATTTACACAACGATAGTTTACCTCGAACCATTTACCGGCAGAAATCTTCGCGCTTTTGGTTACGATATGTTTTCCGAACCCGTCCGAAGAACGGCGATGGAAATATCAAGAGATTCCGACATTGCGATGCTTTCGGGAAAAGTGCAATTGGTTCAGGAAACCCATCAGGATATGCAACCAGGCGCTTTGATGTATGTTCCGATTTATAGTAACGGAAAGGCGGAAAACACCGTCGAACAGCGCCGCGCAGCTATCTGCGGCTGGGTTTACAGCCCTTTTCGTATGAACGATTTAATGCATGGCATTCTGGGAAGATGGGATAAAATCCAGACGGAAAGAATTCATTTGCAGGTTTATGACGATAGCATTTCCGCTTCTTCATTGTTATTCGACAGTCAAAGTAATGACACTTTAAACCACAATGATTCACCAGCCCGGCAACTTTCCGTACCTGTTGAATTTAACGGTAAAAAATGGATGTTGTACTTTTCGCAACCCGAAGAACAACTTTTCTATTTCGACAGCAAAGTAATCATTGTTTTCATTGGCGGTATCGTAATCAGTTTCCTCTTGTCAGGTTTGTTTTTATCATTGATAAATACAAAAGCCAAAGC
>JBAXRP010000251.1:0-6636 GCA_037131145.1 Bacteroidota bacterium | reverse complement strand
GTCGAGGGCGTTGGTGTGTAACGATTGTGTATGACCAAGCGCGGCGGCAAGAGCCTCTACGCAGGTTCGCGTCACGTTATTGAAGGGATCCTGTTCTGTCAGACTCCATCCGGAAGTTTGCGTATGAGTTCGCAACGCCATTGATTTAGGATTCTTTGGGTTAAACTGCTTCACAATTTTTGCCCAGAGCAAACGAGCTGCGCGCATCTTTGCTATTTCCATGAAGTGGTTCATTCCGGCGCCCCAGAAAAAAGAGAGGCGTGGAGCGAAAGTATCAATATCCATTCCGGCATTGATTCCGGTACGAAGGTATTCAAGTCCGTCGGCAAGGGTATAAGCCAGTTCAATATCGGCTGTAGCTCCGGCTTCCTGAATATGGTATCCGCTGATGGAGATGGAGTTGTACTTCGGCATTTGTTTCGAGGTAAATTCGAAAATATCGGCAATAATCTTCATCGAAGGAGTTGGCGGATAAATATATGTATTCCGTACCATGAACTCCTTTAGGATGTCATTCTGGATGGTTCCTGTGAGCTTTGTCATGGGAACGCCTTGTTCTTCGGCGGCAACTATATAAAATGCAAGAATCGGCAACACAGCGCCGTTCATGGTCATCGAAACCGACATTATATCCAATGGAATCTGATCAAAGAGGATCTTCATATCGAGGATCGAGTCAATAGCCACGCCGGCTTTACCAACATCGCCCATAACCCGTTCATGATCGGAATCATACCCGCGGTGGGTGGCAAGATCAAAAGCAACAGACAAACCCTTCTGTCCGGCTTTCAGGTTCCGCCGATAAAAAGCATTCGATTCTTCGGCAGTGGAAAAACCTGCATATTGCCGGACTGTCCACGGACTCATCACATACATGGTGGAATAGGGTCCCCGCAAAAAAGGCGGCAAACCTGCTGCATAATTAAGGTGTTCCATCTCCCGCAGTTCAACATTTTTAAAATCTGGTCTCATCGTTTGATATAGTTGGTGTAGTATTTATAAAGATATTCCAAAAACGAAAAATACACTTTGCGCCTGCGGATTAGTTATGAGTGAAACCTGAACAGGTAAAGAATAGAGCGAGGTAATGGGTATCTCTTTTTTTGCAGTAATACCCAAATTGGTAATTCCGGGATATGGTCCGTACCAGGAACTTCCCAGAGGAATGCCGCCAATAAATGGTTTGAGGTCGAGGTTAAGCTTAGGAATGTTGAATTTATAACTCAATTCAAAATAGGTCGAAAAATTATTTTTACTTCCCAGTCCATAAGTTCCGGTTGAATCTTTGTCTTTATCGGCGCCGTACAAAAGTGTGCATACCATGACCTGCAACGGAAATTTTTCCGAACCGTCAAAAATCAGACATCCCTCAAAGGTGTGGCCAGTCGTGGCATTCCTGTAATCGAAATAGCGGTTACCTTCATTTGGATTCAATCCATTCATTACAAAATAATCAAAAACCATAAGGGTAAACCATTTAACCGTATAGGAAACAAAGAGATCCGTTTCCGAGTAATTTCCGGCGTCAATCAACATTGTGTCGTTAACCTGAATGCTTTGTTTGGCAAAGCCATAAGTACCCCATGCGCCGATGTTGAAACCTTTCCACGAGAAGGATAGATTTGGCTGTATTGCTGGAGAGTTTCCATAATCAATTCCTCGCCAGATGTAACGACTCATCAGATCGGCGCCAAAATTAATTTCCGGTGAATTGTTCTCTTTTTCCAATCCTATTTCATCCAAAACCTTTTCCTGCTGACCCATGAGAAATATTGGCGAGCACAGGATAAAAACGGCAACGATAATATCATTAAGATTTTTCATTTCGTAGAATTATAAAATTAACGCCCTTTCCAGTTCGGCATGTCTGAATGGTTTACTTATATAGTCATCCATTCCGACAGCTTCACACCGGGCGCGGTCTTCAACTGTTGAATGTGCGGTTAAGGCGACAATTTTACATCGTTTTTTATTTATGCCATGAGTGAAATTTTCGAGCTCCATTTTACGGATAAGGCGTGTCGCTTCAATCCCATCCATTTCAGGCATTTCAAGATCCATTAGCGCCAGATCGTAATCTTTCAGTTTTGCTTTCTCCACTGCCTCGAAACCGTTTTCGGCAAGGTCAACCTGATGACCGAAATTCTCAAGGGTCTTCATAGCTACTTTTTGGTTAATCTTATTATCTTCAGCAAGGAGTATTTTCAACATTGGCAGTGAGCGCTGGCGCATCCGGATGGCATACTTTTCAATTACGCGAACAAGTTCCTCCGGATGAAAAGGTTTGGCAATATAATCATCCATTCCGGCAGCGAGGAACCGCTCGCGATCGCCCTCAACCGCATAAGCTGTAAAGGCAACAATGACGGCTGGTTTGCGAGTCGAAAGATGTCGCTCAATTTCCCTGATTTTTTCAGTTGCCTCCACGCCATCCATCACCGGCATAAGGATGTCCATTAAAATAATATCATATTGTTTTTCTCCGACCATTTTTACGGCAATCTTGCCGTTTACTGCAATATCAATATTGTGATACCCATCGCGGTCCAAAGAAGTCCGCGCAACTTTCTGATTAATAAAATCATCCTCAACCATTAAAATTGACAGTGTTTTCGACACACTCTTCTTGTTGTCGGACTTTAATCTGTCATACTCATCCTTAGGCAGTTTTTCAAATTCCACGGTAAACCAGAAAGTTGATCCACTTCCATCCTCACTCGTTACGCCGATATCTCCGCCCATTAAATGAGAGAGGTCTTTTGAAATTTTCAATCCCAGCCCCGTGCCGCCATATTTTCGGCTGATTGACGAATCGGTTTGTGAAAATTCCATGAACAATTTGGTTCTTGCAATTTCCGAAATACCAATTCCGGTATCTGTCACACAACATTTAACTTTAATCTTTTCCTCGTCTTGTGAAATAATCTCAAGGGAAATGGTTACGGAGCCTTCCTCCGTAAATTTAATGGCGTTATTCGTCAGATTGATAATGATTTGCTTGAATCGCATTGGATCTCCTTTTACCAGAAGAGGCATTTCAGGCGCTATTTTATAAAGCAACTTCAAACCTTTTGTTTCAGCTCTGACATGCAAAATTTTTGTAACTTCATCAATTTGCTGGGGTAAATTAAACAGGATATGTTCAAGTTCAACCTGCCCGGCTTCAATTTTCGAGAAATCAAGAATATCATTAATAATATTCAAAAGGTTATTGCCTGAAAGCTCTATGATATCAACATATTCATGCTGTTCTTCAGTAAGTTGTGTATTTTTCAGAATATTGGTCATCCCGATCACGCCATTCATCGGAGTACGGATTTCATGACTCATATTGGCAAGAAAGGCTGATTTGGCGCGACTTTCTTTGATAGCAATCTCTTTGGCGCTTTGGAGCGCAATCTCCATAGCTTTTCTTTCATTTATCTCCTCCTGCAACTGCTCGGTTCGACTACGGATAATATCTTCCAACTGAGATTTGTATTGTTCCAGGCGTTTTTCAGCCTGAAGTCGCTCATTAATCTGTTCTTCCAGAAATTTTGTATTTTTTCGATAAGTATTTCTTAAGACAATAAAAAATGGCGTACTGATAAGCAGGAAAAAAATTGCATAGAATAATACCATCCTGATATTTTCACCGATCATCTGGTTCACAAAGGAGATGTTCATGTCGGCGCCAATAAGATATTTTTTTCCTGACGGAGATTTCTGACAAATAATGGCGCTTCTGAAAGTTCCCCAGCGGTCTTGCGAAGATTCAATGGTAGGTATTCCTGTGTAAAAAGTTGAGATAAATTCAGTGGTAGCTTCAGGATATTCCTGCCAGTAAAATGGAAGATCATTTTTTCGAATGTCTTCGGCGGAAGCGCTTGACGAGGTAAAATATACTTTTCCATCGCGAAGCACGGCAGTATATATATAGGTGAGATTGGCGCTTTTTGCATACTCTGAAAGAATCCTGATGTTAGCCTTGTTCAGCGAATCACTCACCGATGCTGGATCAACCGCTATATCGTGGAAATTTTCCGGTAAAACAAACCTGGCATTTTGAGCTGCATAAATCAATCGGGAATCAACATCCCTGATAATTCTGGCGCGATCAATAGAACCCATTGTGAAGGCGAATGCAATTACCCCACAAATATAAATGACCAGTGGAATCACAAATGGACGAAACGAATATTGCCTGGTAATCATTAAATGTTTATCTAAGAGTTCAAAATTCTACGTAATTCTTCAATTTCAACAGGTTTATTTATATAGTAATCCATACCGGCTTCGAAAAATTTACTGCGGTCATCCTCGAAAGCATTCGCGGTACAAGCGATGATCTTCACTCTACCTTCAAAAGGAATCTGACGTGCAACTTCAATTTTCCGAATTTCTCTGGTTGCTTCCATCCCATCCATCACAGGCATCATAATATCCATCAGTATTACGTCATAAATATTATTGGTGAATTTATCAACTGCGGCAGCGCCATCTGCGGCAGCATCTACCTTATAGCCAAGACGAAGCAGCGAAACCTGGATCATCCGGAGGCTGATGGCATTGTCTTCAACAACCAATAAAGTAAGTGGTCCTTTTGAAGAATTTTCAGAATCTGGAGCTAATTTGAAATCTGTCATAAATTTTCTATAAACATTGTATCAACTATTCGATGCTAAATATTGCTGGAATGACTTCAGGGTAGCGGGCAGGTCACTTCTTATATGAATGAAATCATCAATACCGGCAAATTTAAACTGTTCTATATAATCTTTCGGATACCCCGCAACCACAAGTTTTATCTGATTATTTGCCAGACGAATTCTCGAACCGATTTCGGGAACGATCAATGGATACTCTTCATCAGAACTGCAAATCACAACTATTTCCGCTCTGGACGCCAACGCTGCTTCAACACCCTCTTCAACCGTTGAAAACCCAGGATTATCAAATATTTCAAATCCGGCGCAACCAAAGAAATTTGTTGCAAACCCGGCGCGGGCGCGCATCATGGCGACATTACCAATAGTGAATAAAAACGCCATCGGACGTTTATTTCCTTTCTCTACAAACCGTTCCGTAGCGAGTCTTACTTCTTCATAAGGCTGAGCGGCGCGGTAAGGCAAAAGTTTTTTATAAAGCGACTCCTTTTCTTTTTGGGGTTCCTGAAAAAAATGAATCTGATCGAGCATAGTTTCCTGAAGGTTCGGATACTGATTTGTTCCCAGCATGATAATTCTGCGTTGAGCAATATCTGATTCCTTTTTGTTGCGGCTTTTCTCAACCTCATCCTGGATAAATCCCGATTTGATACATTCAATAATTCCGCCCTTTGCGACTACCTCCCTGAATAAATCCCATGAATGTCGGGCAATTAAGTCAGTAAGATTTTCAATATAATATGACCCGGCAGCCGGATCAATGGTTTTATCAAAGTACGATTCTTCCTTCAGAACAAGCTGCTGGTTCCTCGAAATCCTTGTTGAAAAGTCATCAGGTGGCTGATAGGAAACATTAAACGGTAAAACCGTTACTGAATCTGCGTTGCCGAGCGCCGCAGACATACCCTCGGTAGTTGTACGCAACATATTAACATAAGGATCGTAAACCGACTTATTCCATTGCGCCGTTGTGGCATGAATGAAAATACGCAACGACCCGGCAGAGACTGGTTTATACTGTTCAACCATGCGCGTCCACAAAATCCGCGCTGCCCGTAACTTTGCAATTTCCATAAAGTAATTTGGTCCGATACCAAAGGAAAACCGGATGAATGGGGATACCTGATCTACCGTAAAACCTTTATCGGTAAGCCCTGTAAGATATTCATTTGCCGATGAGAGGCTGAAAGCCAATTCCTGAACCAGCGAAGCCCCGGCATTTTGAAAATAATGTCCATTGATGGTAATGGCTTGAAATCCTGGAAGTTTAGTTTGAATTGTTTGTAACAGATATTCGGCGTCGTCAATGTTCTGATTCCAATTAGAATAGAATTCCCCATGAAGTAAAAGATAACTAATTGGATCAAAATTCAGAGAACCTTTAATATTGGCGATGGTTTCAGCCCTGTGCATCACTTCATAAATAAAAAGCTCAAGCGTAAGAGGATAGGATTGTGAGGCAATAAAATTAATTTCGGTTTTCGATAGATCAACACCTTCGAGTAGCTGTCCCATTTGCTTATGAGAACTAACCTGAGTGGCTTTAATGCCAATTGAGGCGGCTCCTTTTGAAACTGCATCGTGTGCGATAGCGTTTGCCGCTTCAATAGCTTCTTCACAAATATCCTGTCTGATCAGCCAGTCAGTATTTCGATTTCGTTCACCTCCTTCGTTTGATGAGTTATTTTGCTCCACATTCAGGTATTCAAGCCCTTCCATATCCTCAGCCCTGTAGTATGGCTTTACGTCAAATCCTTCGTCGGTCTTCCAGATAAGTTTTTTGTTGTAGTCGGCTCCCTTAAGGTCGGCAATTATTCGTTCTTCCCATGCTTTGGTGGAAACCGGTGGAAATTCGGAAAATAATTTTGTTTGTTCGTTTTGATCCATGTCTCGTTATCTGATTTTGCAGTTAGTTAGGGTAGTAAAAAACGCGCAATGTAATTCGACAATAAAAGTAAGCAAAATTAAAGAATTAGCTAACTTTACAAAA
>JBAXRP010000250.1:0-6669 GCA_037131145.1 Bacteroidota bacterium | reverse complement strand
GTGGTTCCTCGTGAAGGAAACATACTTTTCCTTTTTCCTTTTTATTCTTCTCGCGCTTCCAGTTCTATTCTGGAATATCGAGAATCAGTTTATCAGTTTCACCTTTCATGAAAATCGTCTTGGGATTACCGAATCAGGTTTGCAACTGCAATATTTTCTGACCGAAATTGCAGGTCAGTTCTTTTATAATAATCCGGTGAATGTTGTTATAATTATCACAGCGCTTGTAGCCATGATTCGCAGAAGATCGTTTCTTGATGTGGTTTACGTCAGGTTATTGCTTTTGATCAGTCTTCCACTGATTCTCCTGTTCCTCGGATTTTCCCTTTTCCGCAGTACTTTGCCACATTGGACTGGTCCCGGGTATCTCGGATTAATTCTGATCGCCTCGGCATTTCTGTCGGAACCCCGTAACGATTTCCGGAATCCCCGCCTTATTCCCTTGCCTGTTGCAACATCGCTCGGATTTATATTTCTTGTGATTGTAATGGCAGTTGGTCAGATCAGGTTTGGATGGGTTCCTTTGCAGCGCTGGGGAATGGAGGATGTTACGCACGACCTGGTTTGCTGGAAGCAACTTGGCGATAAATTCGCGCCGGTATCGAGGAACCGTGAAAGTGAAGGATTGATATCAAAGGATGCGCCAATACTGACTTTCCGATGGTTTCCCGCCGCAAATTTTGATTACTATGTTGGCAGGAAAATCAATAAACCGGCGTATGCGCTTGGAACTCTTGAGCGAATTCACAAATATCACTGGATTAATAAAATAAGAGGACCGTTGAAGAAGGGCAGCGACGCCTGGTTTATTGCGCTCAGCGACGATTACGAAGATCCGAATGCTCTTTATGGCAATCTTTTCATGTCAATTGTCCCGGATGATACGCTGGTTCTCACCCGCCGTAACGAAATCGTACGGAAGGCATTTCTTTACCGGATGATCTCACTGAAGGAGGAGATGGATTTTTAAATAATCAGGACAACCTCTGATTGACTTCATCCAGATTGAAATAAGCGGGGTCAAAACTGCCCCCTAACCAATCAAGCATTCCTTGATATTCTTCATGTTCCGGTTGTTGCAAAATATTCAACAGATCCATATAGCCCGATGCCCCACCGCAATCTTCCGGAGGGCAGTTCATCTTACCTGCCACGCATACAGGATATTTTCCCTTAACATCGAAAGGAAGAATTTTTTCCAGGGTAATTTGATGCTGCCAGTAATCTCCAAAGTCATACACGTAATTGATTTTTTCCTTTTCAAAAGACAACAAATCAGATATTTTCATTTTTTTATAATCCACGCTGCCCATTTCATCCCAATAATCGTCATCGGCCATCTTCACCGTGTAATAGGTTTCGCCCTGCACAAACTGATGCAAATGAAAATCATACCATCCCATAACGGCTTGAATTACAGAATGAAAATCCGATAAAAGCATATTTGATGGAACCAACAATCGTCTCCAGATTTTGGGTTTTATTTCTTTTAATGCGATTTGTATTTGGTATAGTTTCTTTGTCATTGTCATTATTTTTTTTTATTAAACCCCCTATTTCGGTCCCACCATCTTCGTCGGATCTACTATCCTCGTGAAATCCTCATCCGACAGCAACCCCAGTTCAAGTGTAGCTTCGCGCAATGTAAGGTGTTCTTTATGAGCCTTCTTGGCAATTTTCGCAGAATTGTCATATCCGATATGCGGGTTCAATGCTGTGACGAGCATCAGCGAGTTTTCAAGGTTATTTTTAATAGCCGCGAGGTTGGGCTCAATACCAACAGCGCAGTTATCATTGAAGGAAACGCAGGCGTCGCCAAGCAATCGCGCCGACGTCAGCAGGTTGGAGATCATCAATGGTTTGAATACATTCAACTGGAAATGTCCGCTGATACCGCCTATGTTGATGGCAACATCGTTTCCGAGTACCTGGGCGCAAACCATTGTCATTGCTTCAGGCTGGGTTGGGTTGACTTTGCCTGGCATTATACTCGAACCGGGTTCATTCTCAGGTAGCATCAATTCGCCAATACCACAACGAGGACCTGAAGCGAGCAATCTGATGTTTGAGGCAATGTGCATCAAACTAACGGCAAGCGTTTTCAGCGCGCCTGATGTTTCTACCATAGCGTCGTGAGCCGAAAGAGATTCAAATTTATTGGGCGCGGTAACGAATGGCAGGTTTGTAAGTCCGGCAATCTTTTCAGCTACCAGTACATCGTAATTTCTCGGCGCATTCAGCCCCGTTCCAACTGCGGTGCCGCCAAGAGCGAGTTCCGACAGGTGCGCAAGAGTATTTTGTAAGGCTTTTATTCCATGGTCAAGCTGAGCTACATAGCCCGAAAACTCCTGTCCAAGAGTGAGCGGAGTGGCGTCCATCAGATGAGTGCGGCCTGTTTTGACGATAGCTTTAAACTCGTCCGACTTTTTTGCGAGTGTATTTCTGAGTAATTCAACGCCCGGGATGGTAGTTTTTACAATCATGGTATATCCAGCAATACTCATCGCTGCCGGGAAAGTATCATTCGACGATTGCGACTTGTTTACGTCGTCGTTTGGATGAATCACTGTTTTTTCGTCGCCGCCCAGAATACCGCCGTTGATTACATGTCCGCGGTTTGCGATTACTTCGTTTAGATTCATATTGGTTTGGGTGCCGGAACCTGTTTGCCAGATTACCAGCGGGAATTGATCGTCAAGTTTTCCTTCCAGGATTTCATCGCATGCCTTAACTATCAAATCCATTTTCAATTCCTGCAACACGCCAAGATCGAAATTGACCATCGCTGCAGCTTTTTTCAGAATTGCCATGCCCCGGATCATCTCTTTAGGCATTGAACCCGGCTCCCCAATCTTGAAGTTTGTGAGCGACCGCTGTGTCTGGGCGCCCCAGTACTTGTCCATAGCCACCTCGATGGGTCCCATGGTGTCTTTTTCGATACGTGTTTTCATGTAGTGGATTTTTTATTTGGAATCTGAAATTTATATTATAACGAACAGGTTGAATATCAAAAGTTAGCTCTTCATCAGCGGTTCTATTTCACTTACAGGATCTCCGATAACAGCTTTGTATTTTCCTTCAACAATCGGTCGCTGAATGAGTTTTGGGTTCTGAATCATTATCTTTATCAATTCATGATCTTCAAAACTTTTCCCCTTGAGGTTCTGTTTGAAGTAATCCTCCTGAGTGCGTAAGAGTTCAGCAGGTTTTCTATTCAGTTTCACGAGGAGTTTTTCGAGGTCATTTTCTGAAAAAGGGTTTTTGAAGTATTCCACTATTGTGAACGCTTTGCCCGATTCCTTAATGAATTGCACTCCGGCGCGGGATTTTTTACAAGAAGGGTTATGATAGATCGTGAGCATTATCCTACCAGAATTGAGTTTCTACTTAGCTGTGTAAATTTCGCTATCTCGCATTTCCATACTCCATCAAATAAGCCTTTATAAAGTCTGTCAGGTCGCCATCGAGAACCGCCTGCGTATCGCTTGTTTCATAAGTTGTCCGCAGGTCTTTGACCATTTTATAAGGATGAAGCACATAACTACGGATTTGGCTGCCCCATTCAATTTTCTTTTTTCCGCTTTCGATAATGGCGATTTTTTCGCGTTTTTTGCGAAGTTCGATTTCGTATAACTGTGATTTGAGAAGTTTCAGGGCTTTTTCGCGGTTTTGTCCCTGGGAGCGGGTTTCCTGACATTCGATGATTATTCCGGTGGGTTCATGCCTTAGTCTGACTGCGGTTTCCACTTTATTTACATTCTGACCGCCGGGACCGCTGCTACGGAATGTGTCCCATGAAATATCCGTAGGATTGATGTCAATTACAATATCGTCGTTGATAACCGGGTAGGCATAAACCGATGCAAAGGAGGTGTGGCGTTTGTGGTTTGAATCGAAAGGCGAAAGTCGTACAAGCCGGTGAACCCCATTTTCGCCTTTGAGGTATCCGTAGGCATAATCACCTTCAAATTCGAGTGTAACCTGCTTGATACCGGCAACGTCGCCCTCCTGATAATCAATTTCGGTAATTTTATATTTGTTGCGCTCTCCATAGCGGATATACATACGCATGAGCATCTGCGCCCAATCCTGACTTTCGGTTCCGCCGGCGCCGGAATTAATTTGAATAATTACGCTAAGACGGTCTTCTTCGCCGCTAAGCATATTACGAAATTCAAGATCCTCAATAAGCCGGAGTGTTTCGTGGAAATGCGTTTCAACCTCATTGTCGTTGGCGTCTCCCTGTATAAAAAATTCCCAGATTACCATCAGGTCTTCGTAGCTCGAAAGAGCTTTAAAAAAGGCGTCGGTCCAGAGTTTTTTATCGCGGATTGCCCTGAGGGATAGCTCGGCGTTTTTAGGGTTATTCCAGAAATCGGGCGTTTGGGTAAGTTTTTCTTCTTCTTCGATCTGTGATAGTTTGCTATCTATGTCAAAGATACCTCCTCAAGGCGCCAAGCCTTGTCTGAAGGTCTTTCAGTTGTTCAGGTGCAATCATTGCTGATATTCAGTTCGGTGAGTATTTTTTCGGTAAGGTTGTATTCAAATCCTTTGCCGGTGACAAAAGTGATAATTTTTTCGCGGATATTCAAACTTTTTTGCTTAATAATCTCTTGTTTTTTCCTGATCACAACTTCACGAATCGTATTCATGTAATCATCGGCGCCTATTTCATTCAATGCGCTTTTTATTAACTTTTCCGGTATATTTCGTCGCCGGAGCTCAACAATGATCTTGATTTTTCCCCATTTATTGATATGAAATTTGCCCCTTACGAATGCTCGTGCAAACCGCTCTTCATCAATAAATTTCTCCTTCTGCAACCGTTGCAGAATCAGTTGGATACTATCAGGCTCCACATTCCATGACCTCAGTTTCTTGTCAATATCATATATACAACGTTCCTGATAGTCGCAGAAATATTCTAATTTATGCTGAATATTTGACAGATTATCTGATGTTGGAATGGAATTCATGTTCTTCAATGCATTGTTAATGATTCACGAAGATATGAATAAATTTGCCTGTAAACAACGTTACTAGTGAATATATTTCACCAGCTTCAAAATCGCCTTTGAAAGTCGCCGAATCCTTTTTTCAGAAAACGCCGGACACTTTTACCTGGATACGATTTTTGATGCTGCGTAGTCAGAAACTGAGTTTCCAGTATGTATTTTTAACCACAAAGGCGAATAAGAAAGCACAAAGGAACGCGAAGAGTTATCTGATGGTTCTTTTGTTTGAATTGATCGTCTGGTATTTGTATGTATAATTGTTTGCTAAATGAAAAAAGGGCTTCGGAAATAGTCTTCCAAAACCCTTGATTTTGCTGGTGGGACGTGCAGGATTCGAACCAGCGACCTCATGCGTGTGAAGCATGCGCTCTGAACCGACTGAGCTAACGTCCCCGAAAACGCAAATATACAAAATATCTACTCCATTTCAATATTTCGCCACCTCGCCACCTCGCTACCTCGCTACTTATAACAATACCTCTTCATTACTCTATAGGCGTCTGTCACCCCAAGTTCTCCTGCCCGGCTCAGATCTTTACAACCGTTGTGATTTTCGCTAAGCAGGATGCTTACCAGCCCTCGATTGTACCAGGCTTCTGCAAGATCTTCGCGCAAAGCTACCGCCTTTGAAAAATCATCAATAGCTTCACGGTAATTTCCCATTCGGCTGTTTACATATCCGCGGTTAAACCAGGCAAATGCAAACTCAGGATCGAGCGCCAAAGCCCTGTCGTAATCGGAGATCACCAATTCGTATGTATGTTCAACGGTTGAAGGCGGCTGTGCATGACGGGCTTTCGGCATCATCTTCCCGATGGTGATCTCCCGCTGCAAATCTTCCTGAATAGTAAGCTGCTGGATAAGTTCATAACGTGTGCCAGCCCGGCTGAACCATGCCGTAACATTACCGGAATCGTTTGCCAGCAGGTTGTTCAGGTCAAGCATGGCTTTGTCAAAATTTCGCAGTTGAATCCAGGTGACAGCGCGTTTATATAAAGCGGCGGAGGAATTTCCTGCCGAATCAATCAGATGAGTTTGATCGTCAATTTCTTTCAGAAGTAAACTGTCGCTGATTACCCCCGGCTGATTGGTAAGCGTAAGAATGTTGGCAGGATAGTGCGTTTTTTTATACGCATCGTACAGGCGCACCTTCCCGAAGTCGGCTTTCCATAAAAGAATGCTGAACATTGACTTTGGTTGGATGTTTATTGCCTGGTTCTGTAGTTTGCTGTTCATAGAATTCATCTCATCGAAATCGCCGCTCAGTTTTACGAGATTTTTCAGGTAATCTTTCCTTTCGGCTTTCAAACTGTCGGGATCAAGGTGATTTTTCCGGCTGAGTTCCAGAGCCTGATTGTAATCGGATTGCGCCCCTTTGCGATCATTCATTTTCAGTTTCAATTCGTAACGGTCATACCAGGCGTCGGTATAATCGGGCAGCAGTTCAATAGTTTTATCGAGATCGGCAAGAGCGCCCTGGTAATCTTTCAGTTCGGTTTTCAGTTTACTTCTGTAAAAATAACTGACAATATTTTTTGGATCCAGTTTGCTTACAACTTCAAAATCATGAATCGCCCCCCTGATTTCCTTTAACCCGATAAGCACAATCGCCCGGTTATAATAAGCATATGAATTATATGGGGATATCCTGATA
>JBAXRP010000249.1:0-6681 GCA_037131145.1 Bacteroidota bacterium | reverse complement strand
GTCCAGGTGTAAGTCTTTCCTGAAAGAATTGAAGAAGTAAATGTGATAGGTAGTGTTGGAATACCTGAGCACCATGCCTGGCTTGCCGGGGTTGATGATATTACCGGTATCGGCTTCACTGTTACAATATAATCTAACGGAACGCCGGGACAGTTTAATCCCGAACCTCCCGAAAAGATTGGTACTATATGATAAGTTACTGTTTCATTTACCGAACCGCTGTTAATGAGATTCTGCAAAGGAATATTTCCCGAACCTACGGTTGTATATCCGGTAACATTCGCAGTCGATCCTGTTGCAGTCCAATCGTAAGTAACCATCCCGCCTACATTTGAACTCAAAGCGACTGACGTAGTTGGAACGCCCGAACAAACCCATTGCGGACCAGGTGTTGTAACAACTGAAGGAGCCGGATTAACTGTTATAATATGTGTTCCCTCAGTTCCATTGCAAACTCCGATGGATGGTGTGATGGTATAAGTCACCGTTCCCGGTAAAACCAACGTACTGTTTACCGTCATCGGCGGGATTGAATTTCCCGCATTGGCTGAAGTATAACCGCTCATTCCGCTTGTCGGGTTGGCAACCGGAGTCCAGGCAAAAGCAGCGCCGGCAACATTCGACGTGAGATTCACCGCCGTCGTTGAAGTCCCGGCACAAATTGTCTGCGTCGTCTGCGACTGTATTACATTTGCAACCGGCTGAACGTTTACGGTATAAACAGCGGTTGGTCCTGCGCATCCGTTGGCGGTTGGAGTTATTGAATATTGAACCGTTCCAGGAATATTGCCAGTGTTATTCAGATTATCGCCAATATTACCGCTCCCGCTGATTGAATTGCCGGTTACATTCCCGGCAGAAACAGAGGAAGACCAGATGTATGTTGCGCCGGTTACGTCGGATGTCAATGTCACCCCGGCGTTCGCGCCCGAACATATCGTTTTGCTTAACGGCGTATTGCTCACATTTGGCAGAGGTTTGACGGTAATTATATAATTGGCGGATATTCCGGCGCACCCATTGGCGGTGGGAGTTATCGAATATGTCACCGTTCCATTGGCCGTTGTTGGATTATTGATTGTCTGAACAGGTATCGTATTTGTTCCGCCTGTCGTAAATCCTGTCAAAGTTGCCGGCGATGGCGTTGCATTCCAGCTAAAAATAGCCCCCGACACATTCGATGTTAATATTACGGCATCAGTGGAGATGCCTGAACATACCAACTGTGTTAACGGATTGTTTGAAACAGATGGCTTTGGATTTACCGTAATTATATGGGTAAACAGGTTTCCTGGACAACCATTCACGGTTGGCGTAATCTCGATAGTTACAGTTCCAGCGCTATTTGTTGAATTTGACAAAGTCCATGCAGGAATGGGATTGGTTGCGCCGTTTGCGGGCGCGCCTGTAATTCCTGGCGATGGGATTGTAGTCCAACTGAAAGTAGCGCCAGGGTTTATCGAAGAACTCAGCGTTATTGGCAGAGATGTTAGTCCTGAACAAACTGCCTGGTTTAACGGAACCGCCGATCCAATGGGAAGCGGCTTCACTGTGACAATATAATCTAACGGAACGCCGGGACAGTTTAATCCCGAACCACCCGAAAAGGTTGGTACTATATGATATGTTACCGTTTCAATTACAGAACCGCTGTTAGTAAGATTCTGCAAAGGAATATTTCCCGAACCGCCGGTGGAAAATCCGGTTACATTACCAGACGATCCTGTTGCAGTCCAATCGTAAGTAACCAAGCCGCCTACGTTTGAACTTAAAACTACCGGCAGGGTAGGCATGCCCGAACAAACAGACTGCGGAGCAGGGTTTGTAACAACGGAAGGCGCGGGATTTACTGTAATAACATGCGTTCCCGCCGTTCCATTACATCCTCCGATGGATGGAGTGATGGTATAAGTCACCGTACCGTTGATAATTAGTGTGCTGTTGATCGTCATTACCGGAATTGAATTTCCATTGTTTGATGCAGCAAAGCCGCTCATTCCTGAGGTAGGGTTTGCTACCGGAATCCAGGAAAATAATGCGCCTGATACGCTCGAGGTGAGATTCACCGCAGTAGTCTGCGTGCCTGCGCAAATCGTCTGTCCGATCGAAGAGAGCGTAACGTCGGCAACCGGTTGAACATTTACCGTGTAGGTCGCCGGTAGTCCCTGACATCCGTTGGCTGTTGGAGTTATGTAGTATTGAACCGTTCCGAGGTCAATTCCTGTATTGGTTAAAATATTGGCGATATTGCCTGTTCCGGTAGGGTTATTACCAGTAACGCTACCTACAGTTACCGCTGATGACCAGGAGTATGTCGCGCCGGTTACGCCCGATGTTAAGATAACGCCGGCGCTGATTCCCGAACAAATCGTCTTTTCCATCGGAGAATTATTCACAATGGGAATTGGTTTAACCGTTATCACATAATTTGTCACTGTTCCATCGCAACCATTTGCCGTTGGCGTGATTGAGTATGTCACCGTTCCATTGGCAGTTGTTGGATTAATGATTGTCTGAACAGGAATCACAGCGGTTCCTCCGGGAGTAAATCCTGTAAGAGTTGCCGGCGATGGCGTTGCGCTCCATGCAAAAGTTGTTCCGGTAACATCCGACGTCAGAATCACTTCCGCGGTCGGTACTCCCGAACAAACAGATTGATTTAACGGCAAGTTTGAAACTAATGGTTTCGGATTAACTGTAATTATATGCGTTATCGGAGTTCCGGTACATCCGTTGGCAGTTGGCGTGATTGTAACTGTCACCGTGCCTGCGGTGTTGTTGGCATTCGTCAATGTCCAGGAGGGAATGGGGTTGGCAGCGCCACTTAATGCCGCTCCGGTAATTCCCGGCGATGAAATGGTTGTCCAGTTGTATGTAGATCCTGTAATGGTGGATGTAATTGTGACTGTCTGAGAAGCGGCGCCTGAGCAGATGGTTTGGTCGGGTAAATTAAGGATTACAATTGGTAAAGGTTTTACTGTTAAAGGCGTCGTTCCCGTGCCAACCCCACATTCATTGGTAGCGTTGGCAGTAATTGTATAACTTCCCGGCGAGCTGTAAGTTATTATTCCCGGCGAAGGGGTATTGGCAGAAGCGGGCAAACCTCCTGTGAAAATCCAGTTCCATGCGGTGATTGTTCCATAACATTCGGGAAAAGTTGCGGCGGGGCTTACTGTTCCTTCGGCGCAAAAAGCGGGTATCGGATCAACCGTAATTTTCGGAACGCTCTTCACTGTAATAATTTTCGTTGAAGTGGCGGTAGTGCAACTGTTCTGAACAGCCAGCGTAATTGTGTAAGTTCCGGGATCGTTGAAGATGAAAGAGGCATTCTGTGAATGTAAATCTGTTCCTGATGCAAAAACCCAGGCGCCAGCCGATGGAATACAGGTTCCCGATCCGTTGAAAACAACGCTCCATGTATATGCAAGATCCCCGCAGTTATTGGGCGTGGACGATTGGTTTGTAGCCGTTATTGTCAATGGTTTACAGCCAATTTCCTGATTTAACGTAAAACTGGAATTGGGCTGGGGATTGATACATAATGTTTTGGTGTGGGTAGATGCGTTTGGGCACGGACCATTGCTTGCAATAAGCGTAATGGTATAAGTACCTGGTTCTGTGTAAGTATGGCAAGGGTTTGTAGCTGTTGAGGTGTTATTTGTTCCCGAAACGGGGTCGCCAAAATTCCAGGAATATACACTTGTTGGAATACAGTTTAGCCCATAACCATTGGTGGTGGTATTCGAAAAGCAAACCTGGGAATTAACGCAACCGATGTATGTTGGATTTGAAGTGAAGTTCGCCACCGGCGGCTTATAAACCTTCACATTACTTACGAGAGCATAAGTCGAATCACAGGCATTAACCGCCGTAACCTTCACAATAAACTGGTTTCCTGTCAATCCCTGTCCACAGGATGAAGTAATATATTCATGCGGAACAATACTGTCAATAAGCAATTCGTCATTTGTCTTGATAATACTGGCGCCGTCGCCAAACTCAATCCTGTAATTTGTTCCCGGAGAGTTGTTCGCAGCTCCGCTTATAGTAAATGGCCAGGTAACAGGTAAACATCCTGACGTACTTCCCGCAGCGCTGATTCCAACGGCAGGATTACTTTGATTTGCTACCACGTATGTAGTATCATTGCTGCAACCATTAGAATTGGTAGCCGTTATTTTCAGGTTAAAAGCGCCAAGCTCGGTATATGTGTGACTTGTAGTTATAAAATCCGCAGGAAAAGGAATATCGCCACTACCATCGCCCCAGTTGATAGTATAACCTGTAATACAAGATGAATTTGTTGAGCTGTTATTCACCGTAAGTTCAAAATCATGAATGGCAGGAGTCGGATTATTGTCGCAGTTGCTAAACGGAGTATAAGGATCCGGGTCGGAAAGCCTTGGCTTTGGTTGCTGTTTTATTGAAATTACCTGGGGAGTTGAAGCGCTTGAACATCCGCAGGAGGTAGTAACGGTGAGTATTACATTGTATGTAGTTGTGCCGCATCCATAAGTTTTGAATATATGACCAGGATTCTGCGACGTACTGGTATTATTAACCCCGGAGGAAGGATCGCCGAAATTCCATAAATATGTGTAACCGGTTCCTGCCGGACCCTGGAAATTCACTGTCTCTTCGGAACAAATATTATTGTTTACAACCGTAAATGCTGAAGGTGGAAAGGCGCTGCTGATGGTTATATTTAAAGAGGCGTCTTTATAGCAACCCGTTGCTGTAATCGTCTCTCGAACCTCCACAGTACCCGAACCTGCCGCTCCCCATGTTACAATTATCTGGTTTGTATTCTGCCCTCCGGTGATAGAACCGCCGGTTACAGTCCAAAACCACGTATGCCCGGAAACGAGAGGCGTTGAATATATCACTCCTGCAAGGTTCATGCAAACACAAGCTTTTCCGGTTACAATCGGCGAAGGCAGCGGTTTGATTGAAACGCTTTTGGTAACCTCGGTAAAGCATCCGGTTGCGGTAGTTGTTTCCTTAACTTTAACCAACCCTGAACCGGCTGCGCCCCAGGTAACGGTTATTTCGTTGGTATTTGTTCCCGCCGTAATTGTGCCGCCTGTTACCGTCCAAAGATAAGAATTGCCTGCCGCGTCGGGCGTTGAAAAAACCGAGTTTATTGAGTTAGCGCAAACCTCTGTGGCTCCGGTTATCGCCGGCGTTGGCAAAGCGTTTATTGTTACAGAAACGGAATTGTCATTGGTACATGAAATATCATCAGTAATCGTAACTGAATATATGCCTGTTGCATTAACCGTAATTGCCTGGGTGGTTGCCGTGGTACTCCAAAGATAAGTATATGGCGGAGTTCCAAGCGCGCCTGGCGTTGCCGTCAATGAAACAGTTTGCGGCGCGCACACCGTTGCAGATGGCGGATTGGCAACGATAGTTACTGTACATTGGCTAATCGAAACTAAAGGCAATTGGATGGCTATGAGAAAAACCAAACAGAACGGAATGGCGCTAAAACACTTCATATACATTTTTTTAATCAATTACTGCAAACCGGTTAAATTTTGACATTCTGACCGTAAATTTCCAGTCTAAAATTTCAAGCCGTAAATTTCAAATCCTTGCTTTCAACGCCTGCTAAATCATGGCTTTCTATCGTTCTCCCTTATGATTTTGATCTTGCGTTCCTGACAGGTCTTTTAAACACTGACAGGTCTTGCAGACGCTGTCAGGTTTAGCGTAGCAGTCAGACCTGTCAAGGTCTGGAAGACCTGGCAGCGTCTGAATCAGGTTTAGCGTAGAAGCTATACCTGTCAGGGTATAGAATTAACAGTTAATTACCTGATTAATGTTACCGTTCCCATGGTTGAAACGCTTCCGGTTCCCGATTCCGAACCTTCCCACACTTTACCGTTTTTAAAAGTGGCGCTGATCTTCCAAATATAAACATCCTGCGGCATCAACTCACCGTTGAAAGCGCCATCCCAGCCGGCAACCGGTCGTCCTGATGCATCAAGTTCGGTGTTTTCCCAGAGGAGATGACCCCATTTATCAAAAACAACGACATGATAGTCGCTCAGATTCACGCCTTTTGGTTTAAACTCCCTGACGTCGAGCGCCAGACTAGTCGGAGAAAAAGCATTGGGTACAAACAAATTTTCATAATGAAACTCGTATGATAGCGAAGTAGTATCATAGCAATTCTCGTAATTCCAGGTTACCAGTTCAATTATATAAACCTTATTGTCATCGGTATATGTAACAACTGGGTTCATTTCAACCGATGTTCCGGTTTGGTAATCCCATTTATACGCCTTCTCTTTTGCGCCGGACGACTCGTTATTCAACCTGATTTTTCCGGGCTTACCATCCACATTTTCGGTGATGGTGAATGCTGCAACCGGCGATTGTTCAACATCGAAGCCGGTATTTATTGTATCGTCAATACATCCGTTATTATCCATCACTTTTAAATAAACCGGATAAATGCCCGCTGAATCGAAGCGTTTTGTAACGAACTGGGTTCGCAATGTATCATAAGGATTTTCCGGATTATTGAAATTCCACCACCATTTCATCATGGTGGTATCTCCATTACCGGAGCCATCGGCAAATTTAATATCATACCTCTGACAAGCAGGTGAATTTGTAAATGAGGCGACAGGCAGTTTATGAACAATAACCGGTTTGATAATTGAATCGCGG
>JBAXRP010000248.1:0-6714 GCA_037131145.1 Bacteroidota bacterium | reverse complement strand
CGAAATATTGAAAAAAACTATGGCGATCGCCTGTTTTTCAGATTGCTGAAATGGAGCGGCAGGCATGTCACCCTCGTTTATGTTATCCAGTGGATAATCATAGGAAACCTGGCAACTAACCTATACCACACACAAGGATTGTTCGGTTACCTCGCATGGTTTACAGGAATTATTGCAGCCTCTTTGCTCATCAGCCAGGGAATCATCATGGTTTCCAGCCTCAACCTCCGCATAAAGAAAAAACAGTTTATAAACTAATCCCTCGTCCCTCGTCCCTCGTCCCTCGTCCTTCGTCCTTCGTCCTTCGTCCTTCGTCCCTCGTCCCTCGTCCCTCGTCCCTCGTCCCTCCTCCCTCGTCTTTTTCGTGATTCATACCGGATTTTACTATCTTTGCCCCTTCCAAAATCCGAAATTTATGAACTACGATATCATTGTCATTGGCAGCGGTCCGGGCGGATATGTAGCTGCCATCAGAGCCGCTCAGCTTGGTTTTAATGTAGGCGTTGTTGAACGCGCCGAACTTGGCGGAATTTGCCTCAACTGGGGCTGCATTCCTACCAAAGCGTTGCTGAAAAGCGCCGCTGTTTTTGAATATCTGCATCACGCCTCAGATTATGGAATAATTGCAGGCGAACCAAAAGCCGATTTCCCTGCCATCATCAAACGCAGCCGCGATGTTGCCGATCAGATGAGCAAGGGAATCCAGTTCCTGCTAAAAAAAAACAAGGTTGAACATATCAGAGGTTTTGGAAAGGTAAAACCTGGAAAAATCGTCGAGGTTACTGATGAAGCCGGAATTAAAACCGATTACACTGCAAGCCATATCATACTCGCAACCGGCGCCCGGTCGCGGGAACTGCCAAACCTGAAACAGGATGGAAAAAAGATCATCGGATACCGCGAAGCCATGACTCTGCCTACGCAACCAGCTTCGATGGTGGTTGTTGGCTCCGGCGCAATCGGCTCCGAATTTGCCTGGTTTTATCACTCCATCGGAACAAAAGTAACCCTTGTTGAAGTTTTGCCCAACATTGTCCCGGTTGAGGACGAGGAGGTATCGAAAGCGCTTGAACGTTCTTTCAAAAAATCGGGAATGAAAGTGATGACGGGTGTTTCGGTAGAATCTGTGGATACTTCCGGAGATGGATGCAAGGTGGCGATTAAAACGAAAAAGGGAGATGAAACCATTGATTGCGATATTGTGCTGTCAGCGGTTGGCGTTACCACAAACATCGAAGGTATCGGACTCGAGGAAACAGGTATCGCCGCGGAGCGCGGAAAAGTTATTGTTGACGATTTCTATGCAACAAATATCGAGGGATATTACGCCATCGGCGATATCGTTAAAGGACCAGCCCTTGCTCATGTTGCTTCGCATGAAGGAATTATCTGCGTTGAAAAGATCGCAGGAAAACATGTTGAACCGCTCGATTACGGCAATATCCCCGGATGTACTTACACTCATCCCGAAATCGCTTCTGTTGGCATGACTGAAAAAGCTGCGCGCGAAGCCGGGTACGAAATCCTTGTTGGGAAATTCCCATTCACCGCCTCCGGAAAAGCTACCGCCTCCGGAGCCCGCGAGGGATTTATCAAGGTAGTTTTTGATGCAAAATATGGCGAGTGGCTTGGCGCCCATTTTATCGGCGACAACGTAACCGAAATGATCGCCGGAGTTGTTGTGGCGCGAAAACTTGAAACCACCGGCAGAGAAATCATCGAAGCGGTTCACCCTCACCCAACCATGAGCGAAGCAATTATGGAGGCTGTGGCGCAGGCTTATGGTGAGTGTGTGCATTTGTAAAATAGCGAGATAGCGAAATAGTGAAATAAATAAAATAAACCAATATGGAAATCATTACTACTCCTTTGGAGGGATTGCTCATCATAAAACCAGATGTTTTCGAGGATGAGCGTGGATATTTTTTTGAGTCTTTTAACCATGAAAAGTTTCTGAAAGAGGGACTCGATCTTAAATTTCTTCAGGATAATGAATCCAAATCGAAAAAAGGGGTTCTTCGCGGACTTCATTTCCAGGCGCCACCTTTTGCGCAGGGAAAACTGGTGCGCGTAATGCGCGGCTCGGTACTCGATGTGGCTGTGGATATCCGCAAAAGTTCATCCACCTACGGGAAATGGGAATCAATAGTGCTTTCCGGACAGAACAAATGGATGTACTGGATTCCACCCGGCTTTGCCCACGGTTTCGTAACGCTCGAAGATGATACAATTTTCTTCTATAAATGCACAAACGGCTACAACAAAGCCAGTGAAGGCAGCGTTCGCTGGAACGACCCACAACTCAACATTGACTGGGGAATCGCGGATCCTGTGATTTCAGATAAAGACAAGGTTTCTCCTGGATTCAAGGGTTTTATAACTCCATTCTGAAAAAAACGAAATGACTACAATCCGAAAGTATATATTCCTGATTTCGGGCTTGATGGCTTTTGTGGCGCTTACAGTTTGCGCCGTGGTTGATAAAAAAAACCTGGACGATATTTATACCAGTCTCTTCAGCCGGAATACGAAAGTTTTTTCACCGCCAATACCAGCCGTTGCTGACTTTGCGGGTGAAAATGTACCGCTCAACCTTTACTACGTAAATGAAGCCCTCGATCGGGAAATAATGGCAAGCGCTTTCATGCATTCCTCGTCAATCCTGATGTTCAAACGCGCCAACCGCTGGTTCCCGGTGATAGAGCCGATCCTGAAAAAAAACGGAATTCCCGACGATTTCAAATTCCTCGCCGTGGCTGAAAGTAATCTTAACAATGTTGTTTCGCCTGCAAAAGCCGAAGGATACTGGCAATTCCTGAAAGCGACCGGCATACAGTACGGACTTGAGATCAACGAGAACGTTGATGAGCGTTATAATATTGAAAAAGCTACACAAGCCGCCTGCGGGTATTTCAAGGCGTCGTATAAAAAATTCGGAAACTGGACGCTTGTTGCAGCTTCGTACAATCGCGGTTCTGACGGACTTGAACATGCTGTCGAAAACCAGAAAGTCAGCAATTATTATGATCTATACCTGAATGACGAAACCTCGCGATACGTTTTTCGGATAATCGCCATCAAGGAGGTTTATAACAATCCGGTGCGTTATGGTTTTTACCTCCGTCAACAGGATTTCTATCCCCAAATTCCGGTGAAAACAGTTACCGTTGATAGTTCCATCCCAAGTCTTCCGGCTTTCGCAAAGAAACTCGCTATCAATTACCGGATTCTCCGCGAACTTAATCCCTGGATACGGAACTATTCATTGCCCGGGAAACAGGGCAAAACTTACATTTTTAATGTTCCGGCAGATGGCGCAATGATTGTTAAACGCCAGATTGCCAAGGATGAAAATTCTGAAACTTTCTTCCACGATACTCTTAAAATTAATGAATTACACTAACAAAACTCCGTTTCTGATCTACTGTGGAAGATAATCTGGAAGTTTTCGGGGCGAGGGTTCATAACCTTAAAAATATTGACGTCACTATTCCGCGGCATAAACTGGTGGTGTTTACCGGTTTGAGCGGAAGCGGAAAATCTTCGCTCGCTTTTGATACAATTTATGCCGAAGGTCAACGTCGCTACATGGAAACCTTTTCGGCTTATGCCCGGCAGTTTATCGGGAACCTCGAACGACCCGATGTTGACAAAATCAGCGGATTAAGCCCTGTCATTTCAATAGAACAGAAATCAACTAACCGCAATCCCAGGTCAACGGTAGGCACTATCACCGAAATCTATGACTTCATGCGTCTTCTTTTCGCTCGCACGGCTGACGCCTATTCATATATGACCGGTGAAAAGATGATAAGATACAACGAACAGCAAATTGTTGAGCTTATCCTTTCCCAGTTCAACGATAAGGATATCCTGTTACTTGCGCCGGTAGTGAAAGGAAGGAAGGGACATTACCGCGAATTGTTCGAACAAATCCGCAAACAGGGTTTTATTAAAGTGCGGGTTGACGGTGAAGTAAAAGAGATATTTCACGGGTTGCAACTTGACCGTTATAAGATTCATGACGTTGAAATAGTGATTGATAAAATATCGGTCAAAGCCGAATCGCGCACCCGGTTATCAGGCTCGGTAAGTCTGGCAATGCGCCATGGCAAAGATGTAATCATGGCGCGTGATGAAGAATCCGGTATTACGCGCCATTTCAGTCGCCTGCTGATGTGCCCTACTTCCGGCATATCATACAGCGAACCCGAACCAAACGCCTTTTCGTTCAATTCTCCTTATGGCGCCTGCCCTGAATGTAACGGACTTGGTTCCATCTCGGAAATAGACATCAATAAAATCATCCCCGACAGGTCGAAAAGTATAAGAAAAGGGGGCATAATTCCTATCGGCGAATATAAAAATACCTGGATTTTCAGACAGATCGAAGCCATTGGCGAAAAATACGGTTTCGATCTCAATACTCCTATCGAAGCTATTCCCGAAAATGCCATCCATGTAATATTGAATGGATCCGACGAGGTTTTCCGTGTAAGGAATGAATATCTCGGAGTGTCGTCAGGTTATGCCCTCAATTTTGAAGGAATTGTTAGTTTTATCAACTCCCAGCAAGCCGACTCGGCGCCTGCCGGCATTATGAAATGGGTCAATAATTTCATGAATAAAATGACCTGTCCCGAATGTCATGGCGCCCGGTTGAAAAAGGAATCGCTTCATTTCCGGCTGGGCGGAAAAAATATTGCAGAACTTGCCGATACCGATCTTGTTTTCCTGTCCAACTGGTTTGTAGAACTCGAAGAGCAGCAGGATGAACGCAAACGCACAATCTCTTATGAAATCATCCGGGAGATTAAAAACCGGATAAAATTTCTGCTCGACGTAGGTCTCGGCTACCTCACTCTCAATCGCACAGCCCGTAGCCTTTCGGGCGGCGAAAGCCAACGAATCAGACTTGCCACCCAAATTGGTTCGCAACTGGTTGGCGTGCTTTATATTCTCGATGAACCAAGCATTGGACTTCATCAGCATGATAACATGCGGTTGATTCACGCGCTGCAAAGTTTGCGCGACGCCGGGAATTCGGTTATAGTTGTGGAACACGACCAGGAAACAATCATGGCAGCCGATTGGGTTGTTGATATTGGTCCTGGCGCGGGCATTCATGGCGGTCGGATTGTAGCTCAGGGCAAACCTGAAGAGATCAAAAATAGCGACAGTCTCACAGGTCATTATTTAAGCGGCCGCCGCAAAATCGTCATCCCGGAGGAACGGAGAAAAGGGAATGGCAAAACAGTTACACTGAAAGGAGCTACCGGGAATAATTTGAAAAATGTAGATCTGATTATTCCTCTTGGAAAAATGATTTGTGTCACCGGCTTATCAGGAAGCGGAAAATCATCGTTGATTAACGAAACGTTTTATCCAATCCTTAACCAACACTTTTTCAGATCAGATAAAAAACCATTACCATATAAAGCGATCGAAGGTATAAAGCATATTGCTAAAGTAATTGAGATTGACCAGTCGCCGATCGGACGCACTCCGAGGTCGAATCCCGCCACATATACCAAGGTTTTCGACGATATCAGAAAGTTGTTTACAGAGTTGCCCGAATCAAAAATCAGAGGCTATTTGCCCGGACGGTTTTCCTTCAACGTGAAGGGAGGAAGATGTGAAACCTGCAAAGGCGCCGGTTTGCGGGTTATTGAGATGAACTTTCTTCCCGATGTTTATGTTCCATGCGAAACCTGCCACGGTCGCCGATATAACCGCGAAACCCTCGAAGTGAGGTATAAAGGAAAGTCTATTAACGATATTCTGAATATGACCATCGAGCAGGCTGTGGAATTTTTCGAAAGCATCCCCTTCATAATTCATAAAATCAATACGCTGAATGAGGTTGGACTCGGATATATTACCTTGGGTCAGCAATCAACAACACTTTCCGGCGGCGAGGCGCAGCGCGTTAAACTCGCTACGGAACTATCTAAAAACGATACCGGCAATACTATCTATATCCTCGATGAACCTACTACCGGACTACATTTTGAGGACGTGAAAGTTCTTTTATGCGTTCTCAACAAACTTGTTGCAAAAGGAAACACCGTGCTTGTAATCGAGCACAACATGGAGGTAATAAAGGTAGCCGATCATATAATTGATATGGGACCTGAGGGCGGCGACCGCGGCGGACTGATAGTTGCCCAGGGAACTCCGGAGGAAATCGCCCTTGATTCCAACAGTTTAACTGCTGGGTATATCCGGGAAATTCTCAGTAAAAGTTCTCGCAGATTAAACAGAAAAACAGAAAAGTGAATGCAGAATTATTCATCAATTGAATCTGCATTTCAATTTGCGTAAACTGCGTATCTGCTTTGGGCAAGTGGTAAAATAACTTTGCATAAGCAGGTGTTACTAAGAATAATATCACCCCTTCGGGGTTTAAAACGGGTCTTTCAATACTTTCTATAATCATGTCACCCCTTCGGGGTTTGCGAGAGCTTCGATAAGATAAAATGTCGATGCGTTGCCAAATCCCGAAGGGATGACGTGATTATAGATTGAAAAGATTGGTTTTGCAACGAATCCCGAAGGGATGACGTGATTATAGATTGAAAAGATTGGTTTTGCAACGAATCCCGAAGGGATAACGTGATTATAGATTGAAAAGATTGGTTTTGCAACGAATCCCGAAGGGATGACGTGATTATAGATTGAAAAGATTGGTTTTGCAACGAATCCCGAAGGGAT
>JBAXRP010000247.1:0-6735 GCA_037131145.1 Bacteroidota bacterium | reverse complement strand
TATCCTTTTTTTGATCCTGAACCTGCGAAATTCTTTTCTACTCTTAATAGCCATTTGATTTATTATTTGATTGTTGAGACGCGCCGGAGCGCATCTTTACGGTCTGTTATTGCCCTGCGGCCGACTTACCAGCCTTCTTCTTAATCTCTTCGTTCTGGAAACGTATTCCTTTGCCCTTATATGGCTCCGGGCGCCGGAAAGCGCGAATCTTGGCGGCAACCTGGCCAAGCAGTTGTTTATCAATTGATTTCAAAATAATCGTATTGTTTTTTCCCTTCACCGCAGTCGTCTCTACCTTTACTTCATCCGGGAGAATCAACATAATATTATGCGAATATCCAAGTGCAAGCTCCAGTATCTGTCCGGTATTAGTCGCTTTATAACCAACGCCAACTAACTCCTGAACAGTTTTAAAACCTTCAGAAACCCCTTTAACCATATTATTAACAAGAGAGCGGTAAAGGCCATGTTTTGCCCGATCATCCTGAGCTTCCGATTTTCTTTCAACAAACACAGTACTTCCATCAACTCTGACCCTAATCTTTGGATCAATTTGCTGCTCCAATTGTCCCATTTTACTCATTACTGTGACAAGATTGTCATCAGAAACCGTAATCTGAACACCATCGGGAATTGCAATTGGTAGTTTTCCTATTCTTGACATGTTTCTATTCTCCTACATTCATTAACTGATGTGACATAATACCTCGCCGCCAATATGTTTTGTACGCGCCTCCTTGTCGGTCATAAGACCATGTGAAGTTGACAGTATAGCAATACCAAGACCATTTAGAACACGAGGTAGTTTTTCATTTCCAACATATTTTCTTAAACCCGGTTTTGAAATTCTGGTCAGGCTGTTAATGGCTGAAACTTTAGTAATCGGATGATACTTCAACGCAATCTTGATAGTGCCCGGACGCGGTTCATTCTCCATCTTAAAATTCAAAATATATCCTTTTTCAAAGAGAATTCGGGTAATTTCTTCCTTGATCTTCGATTTTGGAATTTCAACAATCCGATGATTTGCCATAACGGCATTTCGAATTCTAGTTAAAAAATCTGCAATGGGATCCGTAACCATTTATTTTTGTTTTTATTTGTTTGTTTTTATTGACGTTTTGCTTGCGTTTTGTGGGCTTTAGATACGCATTGAAATGCGTCTCCACGATATTTTATTACCAACTGGCTTTTCTTACGCCGGGGATTAATCCTTTGTTTGCCATTTCTCTGAAATTGATACGGGAAATACCAAATAAGCGCATATATCCTTTCGGACGACCTGTTAACTGGCAACGGTTGTGCAACCGAACCGGGGAAGCATTCTTAGGTAATTTTTGAAGAGCGATATAGTCGCCGGCATCTTTTAATGCTTTCCGTTTCTCTGCAAATTTTTCAACCAGTTTTTCACGTTTCCGCTCCCTGGCTTTCATTGATTCTTTTGCCATATACTTATTTTGTTTTAAAGGGAATACCAAATTCTTTCAACAAGGCATAAGCCTCGCGGTCATTCCGCGCCGAAGTAACGAATGTAATATCCAACCCGTTGATGCGACTTAACTTATCAATATCAATTTCCGGAAAAATAATCTGTTCGGTGACTCCCAGCGTATAGTTGCCGCGTCCATCAAATCCTTTATCATTTACGCCGCGGAAATCGCGTACACGGGGAAGGGCAACAGAAATCAACCTGTCGAGAAAATCGTACATTCGCTCACCCCGCAAGGTCACGCGAACGCCAATAGGATTTCCGCGCCTGAGTTTGAAATTCGAAATATCCATGCGGGATTTGGTGGAAACTGCTTTCTGACCAGTAATCTTGGTCATTTCATTGATCCCATTTTCAATGAATTTTTTATCGGTATTCGCAATACCTAAACCCTGATTCAGACAAATCTTGTTAATTCGCGGGACCTGCATGGGGCTTTTATATTCAAACTGCTTTATCAACGCAGGAACAACCTCATTCCGGTACTTTTCTTTTAACCTTGGTGTGTAAGCCATTACTTTATAACCTCCCCTGATTTTTTTGAATAACGTACCAATTTTTCAGTTTTTGGATCCAATCTCCTTCCTATGCGAGTAGGTTTGCCTGAACTGTCAATAATCATTAGATTTGACATATTCACGGAAGCTTCCTTTTTGACAATTCCACCCTGAGGACTTTTTGCATTGGGTTTGGTATGCTTTGAAACCAGATTAACCCCTTCAACAATAGCTTTGTACTCATCAGCATCGACGCGCAGAACTTTGCCCTGCTGATTTCTCGAATCACCCGCAATAACCATCACGGTGTCGCCTTTTTTTATATTTAACTTCTTGTGCATGATAATATGTATATACTTATAGCACCTCTGGCGCTAAAGAAACTATTTTCATAAACTGCTTTTCACGTAATTCTCTGGCAACAGGCCCAAAAATACGGGTGCCAATCATTTCACCAGCGTTATTGAGCAACACTACTGCGTTGTCATCAAAACGAATATAGGAACCATCGGCGCGACGAGTCTCCTTTTTTGTTCTCACCACAACGGCTTTTGAAACAGTCCCTTTTTTTATATTTCCAGAAGGAAGGGCGTTTTTTACCGTTACTATGATCCGGTCGCCAACGCGGGCATACCTTTTTCGAGTGCCGCCAAGTACCTTAATACAAAGCACTTCTTTAGCGCCGCTATTGTCTGCTACTGTTAATCTTGACTCTTGTTGTACCATGACTATTTAACCTTTTCAATGATTTCGACAAGTCTCCAACACTTATTTTTACTGAGTGGTCTGGTTTCGGCGATTCGAATTTTATCTCCTTCGCTGCACTCATTTTTGTCATCCTGAGCCATAAACCGGGAAGATTTTTTCACGAATTTCCCATATTTGGGATGCTTAACCTTACGTTCGACAGTAACCACAACAGATTTCTCCATTTTATTACTGACAACGATTCCGACTTTTTCTTTTCTTAGGTTTCTTGTTTCCATATTTAATCTTTTAGAGACACACTACGGTGCGCCTTTACTAAACTTTCTCTGTTTTGGCGAGTATTTCACCACTCATTTCCCGCCTATGTAACTCAGTTTTAAGCCGCGCTATTGTTTTGCGATACGCCTTTATTTTATTCGGATTTTCAAGTGGAGAAACAGTATGGTTCAACTTGAGTTTTGTAAGTTGACGAACTTCTTCGTCCATCCTTTCCCGGATTTCACCGGTTGTTAATTCTATAATAACTTTCTGTTCCATTTTTTTTTCTTTTGCCGGCGCGATAAAAGGTATCGCTCTAACGATAATTATTCTGCTTCTTCTGAGTAATCTTTACGCACAACTGTTCTTGTTTGAACAGGTAGCTTCTGAGCTCCAAGACGAAGCGCCTCCTTTGCAATTACCATGTTAACGCCCTCTATCTCGAAAAGTAATCGACCAGGATTAACGCGGGCGACAAAATATTCAGGAGCGCCTTTTCCTTTACCCATACGAACTTCAGCAGGTTTTTTAGTTACAGGTTTATCGGGAAAAATACGTATCCAGAGTTGACCTTCACGTTTCATGTGACGAGTAATCGCCTGACGGGCTGCTTCAATCTGACGACCAGTTAACCATGCTTCTTCAAGGGTTTTAATCCCGAATGAACCAAAAGCCAATTGATGACCACGCTGGGCATTACCCTTCATCTTCCCCTTTTGCTGCTTTCTGTACTTTGTTTTCTTTGGCTGTAACATTACGATATATTATTATGTGTTACGATCTTTTTAGCAAACGCAAAAATTGTGTCATACAATTTTCCGTATTGCGTTACGGCATTAAATTTTACTTACGAGGTCCTCTCTGTCTGCCACTGTCTCTCGCCGGACCACGATCGCCGCGACGGTCTCCGCCACGATCGCCACCGCGATCGCCACCGCGATCTCCGCCACGATCGCCACCACGATCACGCCCGCGTTCATTCGGGAAATTACCTCTATGTTGTTGTGCTGGTTTGGTTTTTGCAGCGGTGGCTTCAGGTACAAGGTCGGGACGACCATAAATTTCACCTTTGCAAATCCAAACCTTAATTCCAATAATTCCATAAGTGGTATTGGCCTCAGCAACAGCATAATCAATATCTGCACGGAAAGTGTGTAATGGAATACGACCTTCCTTATATTGCTCGCGACGAGCCATTTCTGCGCCGCCCACACGACCAGAGATCATGATTTTTATTCCTTCAGCGCCAATCCGCATAGCGGAGGCGATAGAAGTTTTAATAGCACGACGATAAGAGATACGACCTTCAATCTGACTGGCCACTGTATGTCCAACGATAACGGCGTCAATTTCAGGACGTTTGATTTCTGAGATATTTATCTGGATCTCCTTGTGGGTGATCTTCTTCAACTCTTCTTTCAATTTGTCAACTTCCTGACCGCCTTTTCCGATGATAATTCCCGGTCGCGCAGTATGAATGGTAACAGTAACAAGCTTCAACGTACGTTCAATGACGATCTTCGCGATGCCTGCTTTTGAAAGGCGGACATTCAAATATTTGCGGATTTTATCATCTTCGACCAGCTTGGGCTCAAAATTTTTCCCGCCGAACCAGTTTGAATCCCAGCCGCGGATAATGCCTAACCTGTTAGCAATCGGATTGGTCTTTTGTCCCATTAATACTATCTTTTAAATATTGCTTAAAATTTATTAATTATTTTTTTCTTCAGTTTCTTCAGTTTCTTCAACCTTGTCAACAGGTGCATTCATGCTGTCAAGCAAAATGGTGACATGGTTTGATCTTTTCCTGATCCTGTGCGCTCTGCCCTGTGGAGCAGTTTGTAATCTTTTAAGTTGCCTGCCGCTATCAACAAAAACCTCCTTCACAAAAAGATCACTCTCCTCTATACGTTTTCCTTCATTTTTCTTTTGCCAGTTGGAAATTGCCGAAAGTAGAAGTTTACGCAAACTATCGGATGGTTGTTTGGCATTATGTTTTAATATTTGTAAAGCCTGCTCAACACGTTTACCTCTGATAAGGTCGACAATCAGTCGCATTTTACGAGGCGACGAAGGGTAATTATTTAACTTGGCAAAAGCCACGCTCTTTTGAGCCTCTTTCCGATTTACGGCTCTTGTACGGGTTCTAACTCCCATTTTTTCTCCTTATTAGATTGTTATTTCTTTCCTTTATCTTTATTCCCGGCATGCCCCCTGAAAATCCGGGTTGGGGCAAATTCACCAAGTTTGTGGCCAACCATGTTCTCCGTAACATAAACCGGGATAAATTTATTCCCGTTGTGTACGGCAATCGTTTGACCAACAAAATCAGGGGAAATCATGGATCCGCGTGACCAGGTCTTGATAACAGTCTTCTTTTTTGATTCTACCAGATCCAACACTCTTTTTTCAAGTTTATGATGGATAAACGGACCTTTTTTAAGCGATCTGCTCATAGTTGTTGTATTTTCGATTACTTCTTTCTGCTTTCAATGATATACTTATTCGACTGTTTTTTGCGAGCGCGAGTTTTGAACCCTTTTGAAGGTGTACCTTTTCGCGATCTGGGATGTCCGCCTGAAGCGCGTCCTTCACCACCGCCCATTGGATGGTCAACCGGGTTCATAGCAACGCCACGGGTTCTGGGACGACGGCCTAACCACCTTCTACGTCCCGCTTTTCCATGCGATTCCAGATTATGATCGATGTTAGAAACCATTCCTACCGTGGCTTTGCATGCCTGAAGAATCATACGGGTTTCGCCCGACGGCATTTTCAGGATAGCAAACTTTCCATCGCGCGACATAAGCTGAGCATGAGAACCAGCGCTACGCACCAGTTTGGCGCCCTGTCCCGGACGTAATTCCACATTGTGAACTACAGTGCCGAATGGGATTTCGCTCAGATACAAAGTATTACCAATCTCTGGAGCAACTCCCTGTCCAGATATAATCGTTTGACCTACTTTCAGTCCGTGAGGAGCAACAATGTACCGTTTTTCACCGTCGTTATAAACAACCAAAGCAATGCGGGAAGTTCTGTTCGGGTCATATTCAATGGTCTTAACAAGCGCCGGAATATTTTCCTTGTCCCTTTTAAAATCTACTATTCGATACATTTGCTTATGACCGCCACCCGTGTAACGCATGGTCATTCTTCCTTCATTGTTTCTTCCTCCGGATCTCTTTGAAGGAGCAAGCAAGCTCTTCTCAGGAACATCTGCGGTTATTTCCTCATAAGTGCTGATCACTTTGAACCGCTGACCGGGTGTTGTCGGTTTATATTTCTTTAGCGCCATTTATTTAAATATTGCTGTAAAAATCAATCGTTTCACCTTTAGCCAAAGTTATAATGGCTTTTTTATATGTATTTGTTCGTCCTGATAATACCCCACTTTTGGTAAAGCGGGATTTATTTTTTCCAGAGAACACCATGGTATTAACCGAGGTAACTTCAACGCCGTAAAGATCCTTAATGGCATCAGCAATCTGAAGTTTATTTGCCTTCCTGTCAACCCTGAACCCGTAACGGTGGAGCTTTTCGCCCATCTGCGTCATTTTCTCGGTTATGATTGGCTTTAATATTACTGTCATTGTCGTTTAGAATTAATCGTTTAATTCTGATGGATTTTTTCAATTTCCTTAACTGAATCAGCAGTGATCAGTAGTTGAGTTGCATCAAGGATTTCATAAGTATTCAAATCGCATGCATGAACAACTTTTACCCTTTTCAGGTTACGGGATGATAAAAACACATTATCATCAGATTTGGCAAGAACAAGCA
>JBAXRP010000246.1:0-6743 GCA_037131145.1 Bacteroidota bacterium | reverse complement strand
ATTTGTAAATGGGAATATTGGGATTGTTTTGAAACAGTTCGAGAAGTTTTGTTTTGATTTGGTGGTTGGGCGTTGTTGCATTGCACAAGTAAATGAGGCAGGAGATAATAAGGAAAGGCTTTTTGGCCTGCACAGGCAGAAGACTTTGTGAAAACCAATGCCCCATTGGATTATTCAAATGCAGGACTGGTGTTTTGACCATGTTCCGGCTCCACAAACGGGAATGATGCGCGATGATGTTTCGCACATAGGCAATTGCCTCCAGCCAGCTTGATAATTCGTTATGCAAGTTCAGCCCCATCTCTTTTGCAATGGTTGCTTTCTCTGGTAGCTGATGATGTAAATTTTTATAAAGTTTTGATAATGTCCCGAACGACGCGACTTCAAGTATTTTCCATGCATCGGCATCCGAGGCCGGATACCGTGACCGTTGGTCTTTGATAAATATTTCCTGACTTCTGTTGAATTCAGTTTTCAAATCTGACAAATGCTGGGAGTGTTTTTCTGGATCACTGAATAAACCCGGCTCCAGGTACCATAATCCACCATGTGCCATTGATAAATGATAAATCATTTTGGCACGCAGTGAAATTTCAATTCGTTCAATGGCGTCGAAAAGAATGAGGCGCAAATGGCGGTCAAAATTATACCGGTCAATTACGTCTTCGAAATATGAATTGGGAATGAACAGGTGATTTACCCGATCTGACTGCATATCCCACCAATAACCTTTAAGTCGGTAGTAACTTATATTTTTAAGCCGGTGAGATGCTTGTGTTTCATCGCGGAACTGCAAGCCGCGTGATTTGAGTAGATGTATTTGATCGACTATGGTATAAGCGGGTTTATTTGCCATTGATACAAAAAAAATGACCCGCTTGCAGTTCTTATGGTATGCAAAACGGGTACTGTTGGAGCAAATTTACAAAACATTTCATGTCGTGAAACATTTATATGATAATTTTTCTTTCCCATACTTGTCACCTGAAATGCCATAGTCGAATGCTTACTCCCACTCATCAGAGGTCAATTCAATTGT
The DNA here is from genome assembly GCA_037131145.1 of Bacteroidota bacterium. Classification (GTDB taxonomy): domain Bacteria; phylum Bacteroidota; class Bacteroidia; order Bacteroidales; family FEN-979; genus CAIVAT01. The sequence goes on along the minus strand of JBAXRP010000246.1, from coordinate 5,704 downwards.
TTCAATCGGTTGGCGTTTTGATCCGGAAATTCTTAGGCCAATATTAGACCAGGTCAGGATAATTACAGCGGATCATGTACGAAAACAGGCTCTCTTTTCTTGCTGCTTTGAGAAATTGATTCCGTGCTAACAAAGCGATATTATCTGTTCCACGGGCAACTCGTGCAAGAATATCCAACAGTTGAAGGTATTCATATCGTTCGTCTGACAGATACTTTCGATTCAACCCCGTCCGTTTGATGGTTTCTCGCCCTTTCAGGCTTCTGTGCTTAATTACCTCACGGTCAAAATAGAGATCGATCGAAGGATCATCAGCCGGATTGATTATTAAGGGATCTTCGTTTGCAATACGATCGGTATGGCATCTTGCTCTTTGAAAGGGTTCTGACAGCGGGAAATAATTCTTCTTATAGGTAGCATTACAACGATAACAGCTAAAATACAAGTTGTCAAAATCATAAGCAAGCCAGTAATAACCGGGTTTTACCAGCGCTGATGTATCAGACTGCTTATAACCTCCTTTGGGACGATAGTGTTCCACATGACCAGGTTCTCCGGCAGATACTTTTCTTTCGCAAAAACAACATTTATCATGTTGAAGGTCAATTAGAAGATGTTTAACGGATGCGTGTCCATAAATGTTCTTTGAAAAGATAAACTTCCGCTTCCCTTTCGAATAATAATGGTTGTTTCTATTGGTAGCCTGGACTCCCTGGGTTGTCAGAACCGTCGGGATCGAAACGTTACTTTTGTCAATTCGGATCATGTGGGACTTAGGTGAGTTTCGACGATTTTAAAATGATCTCCATGGCATCGATATATTCCCGGGTTTCAGCAACCGGAATTTCTCCGATTTTTAATTCCAGTTCATGCAACTCACGTTTATCCGACTGGTTGGGTTCTTCCTTTAACAGAAGCCTGCGCCGTTTTGATAAATCCTTTTCAACCTGTTTGCTTCGTGCATCTTTCAACCCAAAAAGGTCGCTGGTAAGAACCTGGTCAATGCGCCAGCTATTGACGATCTGAGGCTCGTTGTAAACCTTGATTTCATCCTTCTTTTTTTTCAATAAAACCAGGTTGGACCCAAGCGCGGCCTGCACGATAAGTGGACTGTGGGCGGTTACAATAAACTGGGTTTTGGTGAAAATCTTTGTCAGGTTTTCAATGATCTCCCGTTGCCAGGCCGGGTGCATGTGCAGGTCAATTTCATCAAGGATTAAAATGGCGGGTTCGTCAAAGGGATTCTCAGCTTTTTCATGGTAATAGATCATCTTTGTGGCAAAATCAATCAGCCAGGCAATCGTTGTTTTGTGTCCCAAACTCAAGTCATTCAGGTTAACCCATCCAAAGTCAGTCTTCACCCTTACTTCTCTAAGTAGCCTGCCGGACTTAACCACATCAACATCTTTAACACCTTCTGGTAAAACTTTCAGCAGGAGTTCTTTAACCCTGTTTTTCTCATCACTGCTTTTTCTGCTTTTGGCCGTTTCATAATCTAGTCTCAAAAAATATTCCGATGAGTTTTGCAGCAATGCATCGTCTTTGAACAAGGTCTCGCTGGTATTGCTGAAACTATCCCCGGATAAGGATTGTTCGGCCATTTTTCTGTTGGCCCCATATGCAAAGCAATAGACCGGGGAACATATTTTTGTGTCGAATGTTGATGTTTTGGACGAGATATAACTGGCTTCCGCTCTTTGTAAATGGTTGATATAATAAGCTAATGGCAACTCAAATTTCTCATTGTCAAATGGGACTTCACATTCTGCTACCATCAAAGACATGGAAGAAGGATTTTCACCCTCTTTATGCTTTAAATCCCAGGCGTTTCGCCAGGCGCCATTGATACTCAAGTCATACGTGGTATCGCTGGCAGTTCGTTTCCCTAAAAAACTCTGCGGGGTTGGCAACAATGAAACGATGCTTCTTAAAAGGGTTGTTTTCCCTGTGCCGTTGTCCCCCAATATTACCGTCCAACGGGAAATTTTCCCATCCTGACTGGTAAAATCAATCCGTTGCTTTTTACCAAAACAGCGGACATTTTCTATTTCCAAACTTTTTAAGTAGATCATATTTGTTGTTTTCTGACACCCTGATAATAATGGATGTTCCAATGACTTTAATCCACTACAAAATTACAAAGATTCAACCCGAATGGCTAAGGCCAGACAAAGTATTTAAACGAAATTACTCAAACCTCACCCCCGGCAGCCCCTCCACAACCCCTACCGTCTCCACACTCACCCTGATCACACTCAGCGCCAAATCCAAAATATACCTCGGGTTCCCCACCTCCGCCGCCCAGTCGTTCGGGTCGTTCCTGATCCCGCTCTCCTTGTGGGTAGTTACCTGGTAGCGCTCCATGATCCATTCGATGGCGCTTTTACCATTTACCACATATTCATAAGCCCTGGCCGGAATATTGGAAATGGTGATTTTGCTGTTGTAAATGATCGTGTCCTTTTGGTCCTTTTTCGGGAACCGCATCTTTTCAACCGTGTAGAAACCACTTTCGGCGCCGGTACCAGTTACGCTTTGATCGGAAAAGAAGAATGCCACTCAATAAGTTCCCTCAACCGTTTAACTAAAAAATGAACTCTCGTACTTGGATTCGCTTCAATTGGTTTTTTGTTTATTTGTTCAATTAGTAGTTTTTCGGCTCGCTGAATTGCCTTTTCCTCATTCCCATAAACAGAAACTGCACCGATTACTCCTTCAGGGTCAGCTTTTTTATGGTTATAGATAAATGATTTGTAAGATTCAAATGATGCAATGGCGTTTCCTAACCTTGAAAAAATGTCAGCTCTTGGAATTGGATTAGCGGAACTGACATCGCCAAAATGAAGCAACAACCACAATTCAAAAACTTCATTGCTAAAAGCGATTTTTATATTCTCTTTTTCTGCCAACTCCCAGGCTGTATTAAAACTTGCCAGCGTAGTTTGGTTATTTCCTTCGTCGTCTTTGTCAAATACAACCCATACTTCATCTATTTCTTTCCTTGCTTCTGCAGAAAGGGAATCTCGTTCTTTTACTGCCTGTTCAACAATTCCTTTTGGTTTCTTGCCTGTTCCGATTTCTCTAAGATACACAGTTTCTTCCGGGAACAATTGCTTGAATTGTCTAAAATAGTATGGCTCAGTACTTTTATCTTCACAAACTATAAGTATAAACGTTTCGTACCTTCTTGGTCGAAAAGGGCGAATATCTTCATCCTTTGTTTTAGCTTTATTTAATTTCCCTCTCTTTGCCATTAATATTTCGAATAAATTTTTGAAAATTTCCTAATGCCGGTATTGCTCCATATCTTCCTTCAAAATAACGCTTCTCTTTGTCAGTATCAGGCCTCTCTTTCTCTGATGTGAAAGCTCCATTTTGTTCCCCGAAGTAAACAAAATCAGAAAGTGAATAAAGTTCGGTGCTTTCCCATTTGTTTTTTTCTGTAAAATAAATTTGGTCTCGTCTTAGTCTGGAATAACTTAATAGATTTGTGTCGTGAGTTGCAAAGATTAATTGTGCTTTATTGGGATTGGTTTGTTCGTTTAAGAATAAGTCAATTGTATTTAGTGTCATAATGGGATGCATTGCAGCTTCAATCTCATCAATGATAAGAATGCCCCCGTTGGCTAATGCCCATAATACGGGGCCACTCAACTTGAATGCTTTTTGCGTTCCGGCAGATTCTCGTTCATTAAAATCCCAACTCCTTATCTTTTCTGTGGGTTTTCCTTCTGAATCGTAGATTTTGTGAAGCGCATATACCGAATAGCTTTGACTCCCTTTAAGCTTCTCAACCAATTGAGTTCGCAATTTTTCAGGCATATCTGTTGGCAATTCTGATTCCTCAAAATCTTTTGTTGTAATTTGAACATCCAATAAACCCAACCCAAGAGTGCTTAAATATTGTCTTATTTTTTCATTGTATTCCTGAGATTCGGAAAGAGAAACAGTCCTGATATCTTCCTCTACATTCAGACCATCCAACATGTTAAAATGTTTAAACCATTGCATGATAATTTTGGCTTCCTCAATATTTAGCATGTCGCATGTAGAAAGGAACAATGCATTATTTCTGGTTGCTTCAATGGCTGCATCAAAAATTTTTTTTGAGCCATTGAAACCGGAACTTAAATCAATTGTCTCTCCCTCCCGTTCAAATAAATTAACTTCCCGTCCAGCCGATTTGCGAAACAACCATTCTTTAATTATTTCATTTGCTGTGAACTCTAAGCCATAACGATAACGGTTTTCTCCAATCACAAAAGAGATTTCAAATCCCGTTGGTTTTTCGCCCCAACCTTCTCTTAAAAGAAAAGGGTCGTATGGCAAACGGGTCGTTGACGACGTCCTGGCGGAAATATGGACCAATCTGTCTAAAAGACTCATAGCCTTTAGAATGTTCGATTTGCCTCCACCATTCGGCCCATAGAGTGAGATAGCGTTTAACGCCTGGTATCTCCCTTTTGTTATGATATTTTGAATATGGTCTTTTTGCTTAGGGGCAGGAACTAAACTAATTGTTTGTTCTTCTCCAATTGACCGGTAGTTTGACACTTTAAATTCGAGCAACATAGCTTATTTTGTATTTATTCTACAAAATTAATAAACTTCGTTTAAATATCAAGCGCCATGTTTGAAAATTATGCACTGTTTTAGTCACGATTGCAAGCGCCTACTCAAACCTCACCCCCGGCAGCCCCTCCACAACCCCCACCGTCTCCACACTCACCCTGATCACACTCAGCAGCAAATCCAATATATACCTCGGGTTCCCCACTTCCGCCGCCCAGTCGTTCGGGTCGTTCCTGATCCCGCTCTCTTTGTGGGTGGTTACCTGGTAACGCTCCATGATCCATTCGATGGCGCTTTTGCCATTTACCACATATTCGTAAGCCCTGTCCGGAATGTTTGAAATGGTGATTTTACTGTTGAAAATGATCGTATCCTTTTGATCCTTTTTCGGGAACCGCATCTTTTCAACAGTGTAAAAACCACTTTCGGCACCGGTTACGGTTACGCCTTCATACGCCGGAACGGTTTCATAGTTGATGTGCAAATCGGCAAGTTTCCTCCCGGCTTTGCTGAATGCCCAGAAATCGCGGACATCCTCCACCAGCGGCAACCGGGGCAACATCTTCTTCAAATCATTGGCAAACCGCTGCCGGTACTCCGGGCAGTGCAGGAAGCCATACACATAGTAGAAAATATCCTCCTTGCTCACGTTCCTGCCGTACATTTTGTGCGCCCGCTCCAGGATGAAATCGGAAACGCCATCCCTGCGGATGAATTCGTTTTCAGAAGATTCATCGAATAAGTTTGGTGATGATTTCGGACGTTCTTCGTAGTAAAATAAGGGGAAACATTGACTTTTTCCGGCAACTTCCATGTCAGGTATCACTTCCGTTGCCAATGATGTAAATTCTTTTGTAACTCCTATTCCTGAAACACAAATTAATTTGTTTGAATTTGCCAAATCAGATAAAAAGGTGCTGGTTAAACCAGGACGTTCAATATATGGCTTATCAAAATACAAAAATTGCTTAAGATAAGGTCGGTAAGCACCTTGTTTGATTTTATTAGTATTGTATTTATGCTCTTTGTTTCTTTCGATATCACTTTTAAGATTGACTGTCCAACTTATCTTTTTAGGATCAGTATCAATGAAATCCTCAGGGCTGCCAAACAATCCGAAGATTGGATGGAA
>JBAXRP010000245.1:0-6759 GCA_037131145.1 Bacteroidota bacterium | reverse complement strand
AGGTGGAATTCCTCCATATACGCATCATTGGAATAATGGCACAACAACATCAATGGCGTGTTTGTTAGTGCCGGGAACGTGGTGCGATACCATAACCGATTCGCAGGGTTGCCGCGATACAGCCTGCATCCTGATCGAGCCGCTGGCAATTCAACCGATTCCTCCCGACACTGTTTGCTTTGGAATGACCAATGGATCTACCTGCGTTACTGCTTATGGAGGATCAACGCCTTACGGTTATAACTGGAGTAATAACTCAACTCAATCCTGCCTGATCAATGTGAACCCCGGAACCTATTCAGTTACTGTTACCGATGCAAGTGGAGGCGTTGTGCTGGGCAGCGCCATTATTTATGAAAACCCCCAAATCACTGCCACTTTCACCCGCGATACCGTTTCCTGCGGCGGCGGCAGCGATGGCTCAATCACAATAACGCCTTCCGGCGGAACGCCATACCTGAATCCGCCGGAATATAGCTTTCTGTGGTCAAATGGAAGTACAACCAATGTAGCCTCAGGATTAACTGCCGGCTCATATTCAGTAACGGTAACCGACTCTATCGGATGCCCGCAACCATTTGCCGTTGTCATGCCCCAGCCTTCGCCGATAATCGTCGGGTTCAGAACTTCCTCCAATTGCGTTACCTATTCGGCGGAAGCGCTCGTTTCAGGAGGTAATTCTCCTTATACCTATTTATGGACGGGCGGACAAACAACAAATCCTGCATCAGGATTATCGCCAGGAAACTATTCCGTTACCGTAACTGATGCGAAATCCTGTACCAAAACAGCGTCGGTGACAGTTTCAGCGCTCGCCGTTGCTGTAATATCAACAAATGTTACCTGCTTCGGAGCCTGCGACGGAACCGCCACAGCTACTGCTTCGGGAGGGAATCTGCCCTATACCATTACCTGGAAAAACTCTTCCAATATCATTGTGATACCGAGCGAAACAACGCCGGTAAGCGCTAAAATCATAAATCTTTGCCCCGGCGATTATACTGTTACCGTAGTGGATTCGAATAATTGCCCGGTGTCGCAAACAGTAACAATTAGCCAGCCGGCAAATCCGCTTGCAATAACTACATTAACTTATACGGCTATGCTTGATTGCTTCGGCGATTGCGACGGTGTGGCGGCTGTTTTTGCCAGCGGCGGAACCGCGCCATATACCTATAAATGGGAAAATTCAGCCACACCAGGCTACATTATCGGAACTGCGCAAAACATCGCAGGCTTATGCGCCGGAACATATTGTGTAACTGTCACCGATTTTAGAGGTTGCTTTGTGGAAACCTGCTTCACAATTTTACAGCCTTTGCAAATTCTTTTTTCCTTCACGAAAATGGATATCAATTGTTTCACCAATGGCGACGTCGGAGAAATCACCATCCAAAACGTAACCGGCGGAACCCCGCCTTACGTCTATACAATTCAATGCCCGTCGGGTATATATCTCGCTTCTCCTTTCTTTACAGGCTTGCCTCCGGGGAGTTACAATCTGGGCGTGATGGATTCGAAGGGGTGCAAATCGTCGTGTACTCCCGTTCCGATTATCAGACCCGATTCAATATCAATCATTTTTAATCCTGTAAATAATCCAACCGGTAGCGGTCTTAACAACGGATCAATAACTTCCAGCGCTTCGGGCGGCGTACCGCCATTTACACACTTTTGGTTTGATTCTGGTGGAATTCTTATTCAACAGGACGCCGCAACAACCTCTACAATTCAGAATTTATTTGCAGGAGCTTATTGTGACAGCGTTGTTGATGCAAATAACTGTTTCAACAAAAAATGCACTACTTTGTATCAACCGGCGGCTTTGATTATAACCGTTGATTCATCAAACATAAGTTGCTTCGGCGAACGCGATGGCTGGATCGAACTCACTATTTCCGGCGGCGTTCCGCCTTATTCGGTTGTGTATAACGGACAAACAACAATTCTGAGCTCTCCTCCATTTACCTTCCGAATCCAGGATCTGCCCGCAGGCAACTATACATTCGTGGTGACGGATAACAACATGAACGCCGCTGTAAGGACGGTTATAATCATCGAACCAGCTCCGGTTATAATCAACTTCGAGACGCACGATGTTTGCTTTGGAAGCGCCGATGGATGGATCAAAGCGACTCCTTTGCAGGGAACTCCGCCTTACACATATCTTTGGAGTAATGGAGAAACAACAGACCAGATTAATAACCTCACGCCAAATCTGTGGTATTATCTTACTGTGACTGATTTGAGAACCTGTCTGGCTCACGACAGCGCATTTCTCCCGGAAAATCCCCAGCTCTTCGTCCACATCAACAATGTTGATTCAACGGTTTGTAAAGGCAATAGCATTCAGATGAATGTTGACGCCTACGGCGGAATCTATCCCTATACCTATTCGTGGCTGCCAACAACGGGAGTCGTTAATCCAGACCAGCTTGAGCCGCTGATTACCCCTGTGTTTTCTGAAACATACGTGATTACCATGACCGATACCAAGGGTTGTGTTGCGAAGGATAGTATAACCATCGGCATTGATTCGATTCCGCACGCGGCGTTTACTTTTCAGAATATCTGCCAGAGCCTCGAGGTTCATTTTACCAATCAGTCAACCGGCAATGGTTCGGGAATTTATGAGTATCTGTGGGATTTTGGCGATGGTTATCAATCAACGGAAATAAACCCGGTTCACACTTACATTATGGTTGGGAGTTATAATGTTTCTCTCACCGTAAAAAACTACTCAGAATGTACCGATTATACTATGGATACCGTTTATGTAAATCCGGTGATTCAGGTTGATTTTTCAGCCGACACGGTTTGTCTGGGCGACGAAACCCGGTTTACCGGTTACTCACTGAATCCGGGAACTGTTGTTGATTACGGGAAATGGTATTTTGACGACCTCAATCCCATTACGGTTCAACCGTGGATTCCGGTTATGCTGCATCAATTTACCTATTCAGGGATGCACAGCGTGCGACTTGAATTGTTTGATAATACCGGTTGTTCCGAAGGAATTACAAAACCGGTTCTGGTTAAATCGGTTCCGCAGGTTGATTTCACCTATAACTGGGGGTGTACGAGCGATACCGTGAAATTTACCGGTCAGTCGTCGGGCGCCGGCGGTCCGGCATTCTGGTTTTGGGATTTCGGAGATCCGCCTTCAGGGGCAGCCAACCATGCCTATATTCAAAACCCGTCGCATGTTTACAACTCGCCGGGGCTTTACCATGTTACTTTGAAAGTAACCGGCGTGAATACCTGTGATAATTCGGCTACCAAATCGTTTTATTACGATAAATCGCCCAATGCCGCATTTAACTGGTCTTCGCCATGTTTCGGAAGCGAAACCCATTTTACCGACCAGTCGTATGCCTCAACAGGATTATTGATTATGTGGCAATGGAATTTCGGAGATCCGGTTACCGGTCCCATGAATACCTCTTTGTTGCAAAACCCTTCGCATACTTTTTCCGCGCCCGGAACTTATCAGGTGAAACTGAAAGTTTATGACAACGGACTTTGCTATGATTCGCTCATCCGGGAGGTGGTTATTTTTGCCTCGCCAACAGCAGGATTCAATGTAACTGAAGGCTGCGTGGGCGAGTTCACCGAATTTCATGATATTTCTGTTGATCCCGGATCGTTAATAAATCATTGGCATTGGGATTTTGGAGATGGCAATACCATGTCCTACGGTAGTTTTACCGATCCTGTTATTCATCCTTACGCCGTTTCCGGTCAATATGTGGTAGTTCTTACCGTGACTGATACCAACGGATGTTCAAACTTCTATACAAAGTTTGTGAATGTTCATCCATTGCCAACGGTTATGTTCCAGTTCAATCCGGCATGTGCAAATCAGACCACCTATTTTACCGATTTTTCAAGCGGTTCGGGAAGTCCCGTGATTTCCTGGTACTGGGATTTTGGCGATTTTACTCCAACCAGCACATTGCAAAACCCAACGCATATTTATACAACTCCGGGATTATATCCGGTAACGCTGTGCGTAACCAACGCCGCCAACTGTTCGAGCTGCAATACGCAAACCATCAGCGTTAGTCCAAGTCCGGTGGCAGATTTTACCGCCGATACTGTTTGCAAGGATTCGCCTACTCATTTCAATAATCTTTCCTATTGCATGGGCGACAACATCGTTTCATGGCAATGGGATTTCGGCGATGGTTCGCCAACTTCCAATGTTCAGTGGCCCGTTCACACATTTATATCTGCCGGTACATTCAATGTGTCGCTGATTGTTACATCGCTTCATGGTTGTATTTCAACTATTGTTAAACCGGTGACAGTGCATGACCGTCCTGTTGCCAATTTTTCATGGAATCAAACCGGAGGTCAGAATTGTTTCACTCCCGGCGTCCCGACTCAATTTACCGATCTGTCAACAATCATTGGCGGCAATCAGCTTAGTTCGTGGCTTTGGGATTTTGGAGACGGAAACTATGGCAATACTCAAAACCCGGCTCATCAGTACGCAAATACCGGCATTTATTATGTAACGCTCACCGTTTTTGATATCAATGGTTGCCAGAATTCCATAATCAAACAGGTAATTCTCGCTGAAAAGCCAATTGCAAGTTTCAGCTATACCATAAGTAATTGCGACGAAGTTTGTTTTACCGACGCTTCTGTGGGTTCCGGGGTTTCAATTCAATCGTGGTTCTGGGATTTCGGAGATCCGGCGTCGGGCGTTCAGAATTTTTCAACGCAGCAAAACCCTTGTCATATCTATTATACGCCCGTTACCCAAACCTACTCAACCAGGCTGATTGTAACCAATGCCAATGGCTGTTCCGATACTCTTGATCTGCCGGTTACCGTTAGCAAACCTGTTCCTGATTTCGCTACTGTAAATCAACCTTGTCAGGGTGTGGCAACGGAATTTCAGGATCTGTCAGTTTCAGCGGGAAACTTCATCTCGGCTTGGAGCTGGGATTTCGGCGATCCGGGATCGGCGTCAAATACATCTTCCGATCAAAATCCGATTCATATCTATACCAGCGTAGGCACAAAATATGTAACGCTTACCATTACCAACGGAAATGGATGTACTTCCAATATCGGCAAGCCCATAGAGGTTTCATATCCGCCGCAGGCAAACTGGGATTTCGATCGTCCCAACTGTTTCCCCGATCCAACGCAATTCAGGGATATATCAATGGCGCAGGGTTCAATATCAATTGTTTCATGGGATTGGAATTTTGGCGATGGAACGCCACATTCAACGTTGAATGATCCCGTTCATTCTTATCTTCTCGAAGGAACCTATCCGGTGACTTTAACCGTTGTAAATGCTAATGGTTGCGAAAACTATATCACCAAACCATTTTACAATTTCCGCGCACCGACGGCTGCCTTCATCTCCGATCCCGTTTCAAAATGTATTAAGGAGATAGTAAATTTCACTGATCAGTCAGCTCCCGCTTTCGGTAATATAGTCTCCTGGAATTGGGATTTTGGCGATCTTTCAGCGCATTCAACCATTCAGAACCCGGGTCATGTGTATGCCTCGGCAGGAATATTTACCGTGAAACTTATTGTGATTGATGAAAGAGGTTGCGCCGACTCGGTATCTCAAACAATTACCGTAAATGATTTACCTGCAACCAATTTTATTGCCGATACGGCATGCCTCGGAAGCGAGACCCATTTTACGAACCAAACTTCTGGGACAAACCTATCATGGCTTTGGAATTTCGGCGAACCATCGTCGGGGGTATTTAATACATCAACCCTCGAAAATCCGGTTCATCAATATAGCAGCGCCGGCGATTATTTTGTGCAGTTCACCGTTACCAACTCTAATTCCTGTCGTAAGGATACCGTCAAAAAAATAACGGTTGTGCCGCTCCCAATGGTAAATTTCAGTAATTCAAGTCCATGTTCAGGCGAAGCCGTTCATTTTACTGATGAATCAACTATTTATCAGGGAACGATATCTGAATGGAAATGGAATTTTGGCGATGGAACCGGCGATTTTCTGGGGCAAAACCCAACGCATACCTTTATCAATCCGGGTCCGTACAATGTAACCCTTACCATTACTACAACCGGAAATTGTCCGCCAACTTCGGCAACAAAGCAAATCCTTATAAAATCTGCGCCAATTGCCGATTTTGCCGTATCCTCTTTATGTGTCGGTCCGGTTCAGTTTAACGATATGACCAATCAGAACGGCGGAACTTCTCTTATATCGTGGGATTGGAATTTCGGCGATCCGCTTTCGGGACCGAGCAATTTGTCGCAGTTGCAAAATCCAATCCATATTTTTACAAATCCAGGGATTTACCTTGTTTCGCTAATCGTTGCAAACACCGACGGATGCCGGGATACGCTTACATCTCAGGTTACGGTATTGCCTTTGCCAGCGGTTGATTTCACCGCCGGTTTGTCCTGCGTTTCCGATACCACCTGTTTTCTCGTCAATACCGTTATTACAAATATTGGCGCAATTACCGCCTTCGCGTGGGATCTGAATGGCGATGGTTCCATTGACTCTTACGATCAGAACCCATGCCATGTTTACCCTACTTCAGGAACGGTTAATGTAACTCTTACGGTCACAGATACCAGCGGTTGTAAAAATTCCATCACCCACGCCATTAATGTAAAACCGCCGCCGATAGCCGATTTCAACACCGCCGGAACCAATTGTTCCAACGATTCTATCAGGTTTATCAACCATTCAACCTGTTCGTCAGGTTACATAACTCAATGGATTTGGAATTTCGGCGATGG
>JBAXRP010000244.1:0-6769 GCA_037131145.1 Bacteroidota bacterium | reverse complement strand
AGAATGCCTCTATTATCGTCACTACAAACAAAAGTCCGGATGAGTGGGTGAAGGTCCTTGATGATGAAGTTCTGGCTGCAGCAATCCTGGACAGGCTGCTTTTTAAGTGCGAAGTTGTGAAATTATCCGGAAAATCGTATCGGCTGGAAAACAGAAAAACGATCTTTGAACCATAAACACAAATTACAAATAAACAAAAAATGCAGGATTATCATACCAACATACCATTCAATCAATTGCCCTTAGTCGCTTTTTCTTTGGACAGTCAAGTACCTGTCAAGGGTGCCCATCGGGTTGCTTGTGCGTAAAGCCGGGCATTTACACGCCCTTGACAGGGGCTTGGCTCTACATTAATTTTGCGAATAAGGCAGTTGATTGATCACCGGGAAAAACTAAAAGGAAGTGTTTTTGGGGACTCTGGAAAACTGGTTTATAACAAAAAACAATCGTTAAAATTGTCGTTCTTTATTATTTTGTTTCTTTGCAAATCGGAAATTAACGATGCAGATTTACTTGCATTCCTATTTGCCGAATTCTTGCATCCTTATTTGCCGAAAATCTGCATTTGTAATTGCCGCTTACAACATCAGAATGTTAATAAATTAAGCTAATTTTAACGCGGTTTTTAAAATTCAATTCTTCATATGAATATCGGGTAGGAAAATCAGTATATATGCGCTAATATATAATTGGTGTGATTTTTGTCAATAAGTCAATTTCATTTTGAAATTTTAAGTATGGAAGCAAAATTTTCACAACGTGTTAAAGACGTTTTGATATACAGCAGAGAGGAAGCGCAGCGTTTGGGCAATGACTACATCGGACTGGAACACCTCATGCTGGGAATAGTCAGAGAAGGAACTGGTCTGGCAATCCGTATCCTGCGGAATCTGCGGGTAGATCTTACGGATTTAAAAAAGAAAATAGAATTGGCTGTGGACAGTCATAAAGGAAAAAACCTTGATGCAGAGAATCTTCCCTTGATTAAACAAGCAGAAAGAGCCTTAAAGATCACCTATTTGGAAGCCAAGTTGTTTAATAGCGAATTAATTGGAACTGAGCATCTTCTTCTTTCAATTTTAAAAGATGAGAATAACCTTGTTACGAAGACTTTTTCTAATGCAGGCATCAATTATAACAGTGTAAAAGATGAGTTAAAAGCAATTCTTAGCGGTGTAGATGAACAACAACAACAATTTGATCCTCAAGATATTTTGCCAAAAGACGACGATGACGATGATCTGGATGAAGCGGCTAAAAACACAGGTACTGGGCAGAAAAAACCGCAGGATTCAAAATCGAAAACTCCAGTCCTTGATAACTTTGGCAGAGATATAACCAAACTTGCCGAAGAAGACCGGCTGGATCCAATTGTTGGCCGTGATAAAGAATTACAGCGAATAGCACAGATACTTAGCAGAAGAAAAAAGAATAACCCAATATTAATCGGTGAACCAGGTGTAGGAAAATCAGCTATTGCCGAGGGGCTTGCCTTGAGGATTGTTCAACGAAAAGTATCCAGGGCATTGTTTACAAAACGTATCGTTTCACTTGACCTTGCTTCACTGGTTGCCGGAACGAAATACCGTGGGCAGTTTGAAGAAAGAATGAAAGCAGTGCTGAACGAACTGGAAAAGAATCCCAACATAATTGTATTTATTGATGAAATTCACACTATAGTCGGAGCTGGTAACGCTTCAGGTTCGCTCGATGCCTCCAATATGTTTAAACCAGCTCTTTCTCGCGGCGATATTCAGTGTATTGGCGCTACTACGCTCGATGAATACCGACAGTATATTGAAAAAGATGGCGCGCTTGAACGCAGGTTTCAAAAAGTACTCGTGGATCCTACTTCGCCTGAGGAGACTGTCGAAATTCTCAATAATATCAAGGAAAAATATGAAGATCACCACTTGGTAAAATATACCGATGATGCTATAAAAGCTTGTGTTTCGCTGACAAATCGCTACATTTCAGATAGATATCTTCCGGATAAGGCTATTGACGCACTTGATGAAGCCGGCGCCCGTGTTCATATTGCTAATATCAATGTTCCACAGGAAATAATTAATATTGAAAGTCTGATCGAAGAAACCAGAAAAAAGAAAATGCTGGCAATTAACAATCAGAAATTTGAAGAAGCAGCCGACCTTCGTGACAACGAACGTAGATTTCAGGAAAACCTTGAAAGGGAAAAAAAACGTTGGGAAGAAAATGCAAAAATAAATCGGCAAATTGTCAATGAGGAAAATGTGGCAGAAGTTGTTGCCATGATGACAGGCATTCCTGTGCAGCGTATCGCCAAGAATGAAAGCGATCGTTTAATAAACATGGGAAGTGAACTTGAAAATTCTGTCATTGGTCAGCATGAGGCTATTCAAAAAGTGGTAAAAGCAATCAGGCGAAACAGGGCAGGATTGAAAGATCCGAACAAACCAATAGGCACCTTTATTTTTCTTGGACCCACCGGCGTTGGAAAAACTCATCTCGCCAAAGTACTTTCCAGATATCTGTTTGACACCGAAGATGCACTCGTTCGCATTGATATGAGCGAATACATGGAGAAATTTGCCGTTTCCCGATTGATTGGCGCACCTCCGGGATATGTAGGTTACGAAGAGGGCGGGCAGTTAACTGAAAAGATTCGCCGCCGCCCCTACTCTATCGTTTTACTTGACGAAATTGAAAAAGCGCATCCGGATGTTTTTCATTTACTTCTTCAGGTACTGGATGATGGTATGCTGACCGACAGTTTTGGTCGCCGGGTTGATTTTAAAAATACCATCGTGATCATGACTTCCAACATCGGATCACGGCAATTAAAGGATTTTGGACAGGGAGTTGGTTTCGCCACAGCGGCAAAACAATCAGCAAGTGGCGACTATGCCCGTGGCGTTATTGAAAATGCCCTGAAAAAAGCATTTGCACCTGAATTTATTAACAGGATTGATGACATTGTGATTTTTGATTCTCTTGAACGGGAAGATATTCATAAAATCATTGACATCGAACTTAAACATTTGTATGACCGGATTAAGGGTCTCGGATATCAGGTTCTTATTACGCCTGCCGCCAAAGATTATATTGCTGAAAAAGGCTGGGACGCCCAGTTTGGAGCCCGTCCGTTAAAACGCGCTATACAGAAATATGTTGAAGATACACTTGCCGAGGAGATAATAAAAACAAAACTCACTGAAACCGATTTAATCACAGTTGATTATATTGCTGATAAAGATGAGGTTGTGGTAAATATAACGGTCGTAGGAAAATCAGAGCCTGTCTAAAAGTTCTTTATTTCTCAATGCCTTTATTTTGTTTTCAACTGTATTATCACCGATACCAAATAATCCTGAAAGGATTAAATTTGTAGCGTTATTTCCCTTGAAAAGATATTTTATTGATATTGAGAATCCATTATTCTCATAATTCAACTGATTTCCTGTTGTATCTGCAATATAAAAAACATCTTTCTCTACAGGATTTCCGTTCAGATATTTTGATGAAATTTGTCCAACCAGGTTTGTTGGTTTCACATGCAATAGATTTGCGAAATTAAGTTCCCCCAGCACAAATTGGTCATTCAGGAAGTAATACATTGATTTCATTTTCAAACCCTGAAGAGTTTCGTTATACCCCACAACCAAAAATTTTATATCATTAATTGTATCAACATCAATGCAATCGGGATTCCCTTTTATTTTTAATAGATTTTTGCAACTCGCCATAAAAGGAATTTCACCATAATCAATGGGAATATCGGTTTGAAATTCCTGCGAATTTTTGATCTTCTTGTAAAACACAATAAAGTGCCATGTAATTCCATCCTTAATGCACCCATTGTAAGGCGTCACGAGGTCATTTTCTCTGAAAAAGGTAAGGAACTGATGGCTATATCGTCCATAAACCAGTGAAATATAACGCTTACGGAAAAACCGGACAACGCTGTTCTTTAAAGATAGTAAAACCAGAATAACGAAGAAAGGAAATACAATCGCTAAAATCAGATACATAATACCCGAATCTATTCCTGACGACTTGGCAAGAAGAATTGAAAGTATATTTGAAGAAAGTATTATCAACTTGTTTTAATTCCTGCGAAATTAATAAAATTTCAGAATTTATAGCTATTATCCTCAATCAGTTTCTCTGCAATTTTGCGCCGTGCCTCTTTTACATTGACGCCGGAGATATTTGTGAGAGTTTCAATTACCGTTTTGGACTTTTTTCTAAATTCTAAAGCCGCAAATGAATTTATGGCGTCAGACGCCGACTTTTTAACTTTATAAGCAGCGTCATAAACAAATACATCAAGCGCTGAACGATAAATTTCCACTGGCTCAATTCCATTAATTGTTTCCATTTTCTGGATTCTCAGGATCATTGATTCTGCGATATAAACCTCCATCATCATATCAGTAAGGTTGTTCAGTACTTCCTGTTCATGGATAAGGTTCTTGCCAAAATGCTGTGAAGCTCCGTTTATGGCTATCAGAATCAGGTTTTTGAAATTTTTAATATAACGAACCTTTTCTTCAAAATAGGATTCAAAATCGCGTTTATTATCAGTGATTGTTTCCATCCTTGCAGCAAGTTCAGCAGCTTTTCCAAAGAGGTCAAAGTCTCCCTTCATCGCTCTTTTCATAGCTGTATCAACAACTAAAAGCCTGTTGATCTCATTAGTGCCTTCAAAAATCCGGTTAATACGCGAATCACGATAACCTCGTTCCACAGCCATTTCGGCAGAATAACCCATACCGCCATGAATCTGAACTGCTTCATCAATTACATAATCGAGAACTTCAGAACCATAAACTTTAAGAATTGCCGCTTCAACGGCATAATGACTTATCCCTTCAACTGATGCTTTTCCTTTGTCAAGTCCTTGATTTTTATAATTTTCAATCAGGTCGTCAATATCTTTACTTAAACGATAAATTGCACATTCAAGAGCATAAGTTTTAATTACCTGCTCGGCAAGTTTGTGCTGTATTGAACCAAATGTGGAGATAAATACGCCAAATTGTTTGCGTTCATTGGCATATTTTACCGAATCATTGATGGATTTTTTGGAAGCCCCTAAAACATTAGCTCCCAATTTAATACGTCCCATGTGAAGAATGCTCAGCGCAATTCTGAATCCTTCTCCTCGTTTTCCGATAAGGTTTTCAACAGGTACTTTAACATCATTGTAAAATATCTGAGCCGTCGAAGAACCTTTTATCCCCATTTTATGTTCGTCCGGGTTGATCACAACGCCGGGAAAGTTCTTTTCAACGATGAAGGCGCTCAAAACGCGATCTTTATCAATTTTTGCAAAAACCACCTGGGTATCGGCAAAACCAGCATTTGTAATCCACATTTTCTGACCATTCAGAATATAGTGTTTTCCGTCTTCTGACAAAATGGCATTGGTTTTACCTGAGTTGGCGTCACTTCCGGCTCCTGGTTCGGTAAGGCAATATGCTCCGAGTAGTTCACCGGTGGCAAGTCTTGTAACATAATGTTGACGTTGATCTTCATTGCCATAATACATAATGGGTAAAGTACCAATCCCCGTGTGAGCCATAAAAGCAACTGAAAACGAATGCCCCGCTCCTATTGTTTCGGCTGCAAGCATTTGAGTTATAAAAGATTGTCCAAATCCGCCATATTCCTCTGGAATCGAAATTCCCATTAGACCCAAATCCCCGGCTTTTTTCAATATGGTTTGCATCAGGTTAATATCCGGAGAATCAATCTGTTCGATATTAGGATAAAGTTCAGTTTCCAAAAAATCCCGGATGGTTTGGGCAATCATTTTTTGCTCCTCATTGAATTCCTCTGGAATAAAAATATCGTTTGCCGAAATTTCATCGACAAGAAATTCACCGCTTTTCAGTACTTTTCTTTTCTCCATTTGATTTGATTTATTATTACTTATAGATTTAATGATTGTGCGATCAATTCAGCAATATCAAAATTTTTGATTTCTTCTTCCTTGTTTTTATATTTAATGCCATCGGTTAACATTGTCATACAAAACGGGCAAGCTGTTGCAATTACCTTGGCGTTGGTCATTAACGCTTCCTCAGTGCGTTCCATAAAAACCTCTTTATTCCCTTTCTCAGCCTCCTTGAACATCTGGGCTCCACCTGCGCCGCAACAAAATGCAAAGCTTCGGTTCCGCTCCATCTCTACAATATTGGATGAGAGTTTTTTTAATATCGACCGGGGCTGGAAATAGATATCATTGGCGCGCCCAAGGTAACAGGGATCATGGTAAGTAATCGTCACATTATTCAGCGCTTTCTGGTCAAGATTCAGTTTTCCTTCTAAAATACACTGGTCGAAAAACTGCAAATAATTGATAACCTCACACTCAGCGCCAAGGTCGGGATATTCATTTTTAAAAATATTGTAACAGTGTGGACAGATTGTGATAATCTTTCTTATTTGATATTGTTTGAATATTTCAATGTTCTGCAACGCCTGCATTTGGTAAAGCATTTCATTTCCGGCGCGCCGGGCAGGATCTCCTGTACAGGATTCCTCTTTTCCCAACACTGCAAAACTGACATTTAAAAAGGAAAGTATTTTTACAAATGCACGGGTTACTTTCTTATACCTGTCATCAATTGCGCCAGCACACCCAACCCAGAAAAGGTACTCCGGGTTCTGTCCACGGGCATAAAGGTCAGCCATCACAGGAACCTCTATTTTCCGCACTTCCATATTCAAAGTTGATTTAGGTTAATTAATATTCATTTCAAGATTATGTGTCCACAGAAGG
>JBAXRP010000243.1:0-6785 GCA_037131145.1 Bacteroidota bacterium | reverse complement strand
GTAAAAGGACAGAAGATCGATGTTAAAGGTTTTGGCGAATCCGAAAACCTCTTTTGCGGAGGCAAGGGGGTTGACTATCGCAGCGCCCTGATTAAATATGGCAATGAATGGTGGGTGCCATTCCATACCGACCAGGCCCAGGGACTCATCTGTATGACCGGAAAATACAAGGATGCAGGACTTTTCCTCAATGGAAAATATGTGGTTCCATCTTCGGTGGAGGTTGTGCCGATAGAGGCAAACAAATCCTTTAAACTTAACTTGAAAACATCGGAAGGGGACGTGAACCTGATCATCAAATGCTGGGGACTGGATCCGCCCCTTTATGAGCACTGGGCTACCTGCGAAGGTTCTTTCAATGGGCAAAACCTGACCAATGGCTATGCATGGCTGGAACACATTCCACAAGGAGGGGTCAATGCAAGCCCGCCGGTTGGCGGCAGAAAAGGGGTCCCTGAAAAAAATTAACATTAATCATAGACTAAGTAACTAAAACAAATCGAAAATCTTATGAAAACAACAAAAATTTATTTCAGCCTTTTGGCAGTTGTGGCTGCCTTTGTAATCACTTCGTGCGGTTCGTCGGTAACATTGACAAGTTGGAAGAACCCGGCAGACAACTCAAAAATTTCCAAAGTTGTGATAATGCCTTTATTCGACAAGCTCGAATACATGAAACCATTTGAACAATCAATGGACGCCTGGTTTAATACTCAGGGTTTGAAAGCGATTGGGTCGCTTGATTTTCTAAATCCAAATATCAAATACCCGGTTTCTGACATTAAAAAGAAGTGCGACAGTCTCGGCGCTGATGCTATTTTGGTTTTCGTTTACAAAGGAACTGATAAATCAGAAAGCTACGTTCCTGCTACCACTTATACAACCGGCGGGTTTGGCGGTTCCTGGGGTGGCGGCTACTGGGGCGGTGGTTCCTGGGGAGGCGGATACGGCGGCGGTTTTTATGGAGGCGCGGGCTTCGACGGAGGCAGTACCGTAACAACGGGAGGCTACTGGACTACTACTTCAGTGGTAAACCTGAAAGCAAGTCTGTACACCAAGAGTTCAAAAGACGCAATTTGGACCAGCGATATCACCGTTACCGACCCGAACTATGTTGACCAGTCTGCCACTACAATCGCACAGGACATTTATGCTGATTGGCAGAAATATAATCTTTTGAAATATCCATCGGTGAAAAAATAACGGATGATCCCACATTTTCAATCCATTGCCCCTTCGATTAGGCATTGAAGGTGAAGGTGGATCAAGCCAGCCAGATTATACGATCACCTTTGATGCAGGCAAATCGCACGACATCATCATCACAGAAAAATAAATCCGAGTATAAATCCAAAAACAACAATCGTCATGAGAAAACTAAGTTGCCTTATCATCGCAGCCATCTTCGTCCTGATCTTTTCACAGTGCAGTACCGAACTGGCAGAAAAAATAAAAATAGAACCGGAACTCAGGCAGACGCTTGAAAAACAGCTCTACCTGCAGAACCTTTACAACATTGCAAAATACGAATGGTATGAAATTTTCAAGCAGGGGTATATGTCAAAAGCATCGGAGGCAAAGAAAGCGCTGGATTCCGCCGAACTCATGATCCTGAACGGCAAGGTTGGTGAAGCGAACATGATGCTTGACCGCGCAGGCGCCCTCCTGTCCTTCTATGATACTTCCTACATTAAGAGATATGAAACGCAAACCCCGCTTCTGAAACCCGATCTTTCGAAGATACGGTCAACAAATGTGGACGATTACGAAGGCGCCCCCATCTCAGGGGTTGTGAAGACCGATGTGGGCGGCGGTTTCTGGGGCTACGGCGACGACAGCGTGTTCTATGCTATCATGCCGCTGGTGAACTATCACGGAGCCGGCAAGCCGGTTAAACCGATTGTTGTTGATTTCATTTCCAGCATTCCCGGCAAGAACAGGGTGGTTTATATCAACAGCCTGCCGACGATCACAAAAACGCCTAATTCGATCAGTTACTATGCCGTGGAAGGCGACAAATTCATGCGGCTGACCATCAAAAAGGAGGGTGGAAAAACCGTGGTGTTCTGCGAGGGACGGGGTGATGGGATCAGTTTCAATACCGAATGGCATCCGACATTTGCCTACTGGTACAACCAGAACCAGGGTGCGGGTATCGGGTATCCAGAGACAGGGTTCAGCGGCACGGAAGAGATAGGCTCGGGAACCGGAACCTTTACCGTTGATGGCCACACGGCAAAGATAGCCAACGGCGCCGCCGAGCTCGAGAACCTCTGCGACGGCGCCTTGCCCGGAGTGAACCACAAGGTGGACTACCGCAAGCAAATGACCATCTACGGGAATGAGTTCTGGATCTCCCTTCATGCCGATCAAATTGATGGACAGATCATACTTTTTGGGCTTTTCCGCGACGGAGCCCTGTATTACAACAATGAATACATTGTGCCGACAGAAATCATTTTCACCCCGATCGAAGGAGGAAAGTCCTTCATCCTCGAAGCCAAAACGGCCAAAGGCGACCTGATCGTACGGTGCGACGTCCAATGCTGGGAACCCATGTTCTACGAGTTTGGATGCACGATGAAAGGAACCTTTGCAGGTAAACCGTTGACAAACGGTTATCTCTGGCTTGAACATACAATCCTGGGCGGAGTTGATTGCGTGGCGCTGGAGGATGCGGGAGCCAAAGCCCCGGTGAAAACAAAGTAATACAGGTGAAATGAGATTTGCCTTTAAAATATCAGCGGTCCTGTGGATTCTGCTTCAACTTGGTGGGATAGCCTGTAGCCAGGCGCAATCGGTCAAGGAATCATATAACCAGACACGGAACCTATACGACCTGGCGGTGTATCAATGGTACGACCTTTATGCCGAAGGGGTCATGACGAAGGCGCCGCTGGCAGGGAAACTGCTGGATTCCGCCCGGATATTGATGGAGAGGAAGATGGATGATAAAGCCGGAAAAATAATCCGCCAGGCTGAAGCTCTTCTGAAACATCGCGATAAAAGCGTTCTAAAGCGTTATCTGCCGCGCCCGGCGAACAAGGAAACAGCTCCGCGGGCGCCTTCCGAAGGCAGGCTGATCCTTGACCTGGACTGCCTGATCTGGGATAAGCAATTTGCTGAATACTCGGGAACCTTTACCGGTTCCCTCAACGGGAAACCAATTTCAAAAGGCAATTTTCTGCTGGAACACACCCAGATGAACGAAAATCAATGATAAAAACAAGAAATCACTTTAAAAACAGAACACAATGAAAAAAACATCAATTATCCTCGGAATGTGTATAATCGCCCTCCTGATGGCGCGGTGTACCCCGAAACCCGCTGAAAACAAAGCGGAAGCAACTGATCCCAATATCACTAAAACCCTGGCTGCCGTTGCCATGGAGCGGTACGAGACCGCGCTGAACAAATACAAGGTGGCATTTTATTACTGGTATGACCATTTCATGGATGGGGAAATCCCGCCTGCAAATGTGGCTGAAGCTGGCAAAAAACTTGATCTTGCCCTTGCTGAGGTCAACGGGAACTCATTTGACAAGGCTTATTCCCTGATGAAACAGGCCGATTCCCTGCTGGATGTGCATGTGAAAAGCGATTCCCTGTTCCCTTACGAGACTGACAAACCAATGGAAAAACAGGATGCCTCGAAAGTTTACAAAGCAAAAGCGAAAGATTACCTCGTACTGGAACGCTACGGCGTGAAGATGAACGACGTAGGTCCCTCCATCTGGGGATACTGCGATGATGGGGAATATTACCTCATTACTACTTTCTACAACTACCACGCCCGCGGACATATCATCAAACCGGTGGTAGTGGAAATCATGTCCACTAAAGATCCCGCCAAACGCTATGTTTATCTGTTGAACGGCGAGACAAAAATCACCCAGACTGAAAAGAGTGTTGAGTATTTCGTTGAAGACGGTGGAAAGAGTTTCAAGACGATCATTACCGATGATCCCGCTGGCGGAGGGACTACCTGCCACTCTATCGGCATCTTTCCGGCAGTGGAAGGAAAAGCTCCAGCCATCAGCTTTGATGTAACCACCACTCCGTCCTTCTCCTACTGGTATAACCAGAACCTGGGAGCAGCGCCGATGTATCCCGATATCGTTCTGGCAGGTTTCGAGCAGCCTGGACCTGCCTGGGGAAGCATCACGATGGACGGAAAGAAAGCTACCTTCAACAAAACTGCCGGAGCTGTCACCGAAGTCTGCATGATCAGCGGAGCCCCGGGCAAGAAATACGATGAATACAGAACCAACATGACCAGGTACGGTAATGAATGGTACATCTCCATACATTCCGATCAGGTGGATGGGATGTTCATTAGCTATGGCAAATTCCGGGATGCGGGAATTTTGTATAAGGGGAAATATATTATTCCGACCGAATACAGGCTGATCCCCGGAATTGCCAACCAGACCATAACCCTGATCGCTAAAACCAGTGAGTATGGCGACCTGGTCCTGAATTTCAGGATGATGCTACACGATCCGGTTTATACCGAGCGTGTGGCAGTGTTTGATGGCAGCTTTGACGGGCAGATCCTTACCAACGGAGGAGCTTGGTTCGAGCACGTGTTCAAAGGCGCCCCCGACGGAATTAAAGCGGTTCAGGAATCACCCGAGATCGTTGATCCTCTTTAATGGTAAAAAGGTTCAACAGGATTTTGAGATATTTGGTGAATTGGGTGAGGATTGGCAAGAATTCAAAAAGACATTGATTATGAGTCTTTTCTTGTAAAACGTAAATAATAAAGGTTAAACGATGAATATTAAAGACCTGAACGCCAAAATGAAACCAGTTATTTTGATAGACAAATCACTGGATTTTTTTAATGATAAAGCGCTTTTCCCTGAGAAATTAGAAAAAGCAAATGAAATGCTGAGGAAAGTCGGATTACCTAAAATGAAAAAGGCGCTGTAACATTTCAGCCAAAGGATAATTCGTTATTTTTTCATTTTTTCTCCTGGGATAAAAATTTTTGAAAAATTGCACTTAGGAAACGAAAAGCAATGGTGAATTCACTTTGCGACCAGCTCATCCATCCAAAAAGAGCCTTGAAATCAAGGCTCTTTTGTTTGTTGTCGAGTGAAATCCCACCATCAGATTTTTGAAAGAAAACGGTCATCAAACCAACCGCACGAATACTCAAATTTATTCCGAAGTTAACCTCATGAAAGTATCGAGTCACTCAAAGTGATGACATGATTATAGATTGAAAAGATTGGGCTTGCTGTATATTCCCGAAAGGATGACAGGATTTTAGAAAGAATATTGGAGAAAAGAGTGAAATGCCGTAACTTTGTATTGCTATTAAGAACAAAATATTATGCTTGCGCCCTTAGACAATGAAACCATTTTTAAAAAGGCTTTTACCGATAAATTTGTATTTCAACAGTTTGTAAAAGACCTTTTTGATGTTGATATTGTGGTCAACAAAATAGAAACTGAAAAACAATTTGTACCGCCTATTGCCAACATTGACTTCAAATTGGATATTTATGCCGAAACCGTTGACCACCGGTTTGTGATTGAAATTCAAAAAATTGATTACGATTACAATTTTAACCGTTTTTTGAATTACTTCATCAGTCTGATTATTGAGCAACAGAAAAAAGCATCCAGATACAAGGTTCCGCAAACTGTGCTGGGAATTGTTGTTTTGACAAGGGCATATATAGTTGATCAATTGACGGGCGAGCCGATACAGGAAAGCGTGATGTCAATAGATTTCGATCCAAGAAACCCAAAAGACGAGCGGATAAAAATATGGAAACATCAACTGTTGTTCCTTAACCCTAATCCAAAATATAAGAGTGACGATACACCAAAGAATTATCGGGATTGGTTGGATTTATTCAGCAAATCCATTGACAATGATATAAACATCGTATTGAATGTTAAAAACACCGGAATTGCAAAAACGATAGAATTAATAGAATACGATGCGCTTGACCCAAAAACAATTGCTGAAATGAAAATTTCGGAATCGAAAAAAGCGATGATTTCGATAATTGAAAATGAAGGAATGATTTTAGCAGCGAAGAATGCTATTAAAGCTGGTTGTACAAATGAACTTATAAAAGCGATTACAGGCTTGATAGATGAACAAATTGATAAATTACGGAAACAGCATTGATGATTAAAATAAATTTCGTTACCCCGTAGTTACTCATTTGTATCAAATTTTTTTCCTCAGGCAAGCATGAATCCCTTTCCTCAACCATAAAACTTCGCCTTGTAATTTTTCTCTTCTATCATTGCCGTTCTGTTAGTTTGCATGGTATTCCAGTAAACTTTCCCGCTGAATTCCCCTTCCGATCAACCCATCCATCTAAAAAGAGCCTTGAAATCAAGGCTCTTTTTTTTTTTTCCGTTGGAACCGGTTATTCTTTGAGTAAGCCAATGCTTTTCCAATGGTTGAAAGAGTATTGCTCGAAAGTTTTGCAGTATTCTTATCGGTAGCGGCATCTCCAGGAAAACTCGCTTGACATTGCTCAGAAAATCATGGCAACGTGTCAGAACAACCTTTGCGATTTCTGGAAGCTCGGTATCTCTGATCGTGTTCGCGCTCTCCCGCAGAAGAAATGCCAGCGAAATAGTTATCAAACCGAAAATCTCAAGCAGCAAAGGCGCCTGCACGGTTTTCCATTCCCTGATGGGCGAACTGCCTTACGAAGAATTCTGGATGCTGCTGCTCAACCGCGCAAACAAGATCATGAAAACGGTGAAGGTTTCCGAAGGGAGAATATCCGGCGGTTTACTTGAAATTT
>JBAXRP010000242.1:0-6880 GCA_037131145.1 Bacteroidota bacterium | reverse complement strand
CGGGCGATTGAGCCAGATGGTAAAAACTCCGTTTTCCTTTGTTAATTCTATTGTTATGTAAGAAGTCATAATTGGTGTTTAAAGTTTTGCCTGGACACAATCAGTTTTTCAAATCACTTTATCCAATAGCTTCGGCTATTGGCAATTCAAATTATTTGGCTAAAGCCAATTAGCTTTTCAATTTCATTCAACCAATAGCTGAAGCTATTGGCAATTCAAATTATTTGTCTAAAGCCAATTATCTTTTCAATTTCATTCAACCAATAGCTGAAGCTATTGGCAATTCATGTTTTTCATTGCTGGCTGAATTGCCTCCAGCTTTAGCTGAATTGCCTCCAGCTTTAGCTGGAGGATAACAAATGCCAGAAACAACCCCGGCTGTAGCCAAATAGTTACATTCTGAAAATCCCATACTGCGTCTTTTCATAGGTCTTATTCTGTGAGATGGCAATTGCCAACCCCAGTATTTTCCGGGTATCCACAGGATCAATGATCCCATCGTCCCATAAGCGGGCTGTGCTGAAATACGCCGATCCTTCATTCTCATATTTTTTCAGGATGGTTTGTAGCATCTTCTCGCGATCTTCAATAGAAAGCCTTTTCCCGGCGGCGGCAAGTTGATCCTCCTTAACAGTTATCAACACGTTGGCTGCCTGCTCTCCGCCCATAACCGAAATTTTCGAGTTTGGGTACATGAAAAGGAAACGCGGCTCATAAGCCCTGCCAGCCATAGCGTAATTACCGGCGCCGAAAGATCCGCCAAAAATAACCGTGAATTTCGGCACGTTGGCATTGGCAACGGCATGAACAAACTTAGCTCCGTCGCGCGCAATCCCGGCGCGCTCATACTGTTTGCCCACAATGAATCCGGTGATGTTCTGAAGGAAGAGAATGGGGATGTTCCGCGAGGTGCAAAGTTCCACGAAATGAGCGCCCTTGAGAGCAGTCTCTCCGAAAAGCACGCCGTTGTTCGCCAGAATTCCAATCGGGTAGCCCATAATCCTCGCAAATCCTGTTGTGATAGTCGGGGCATATCGCTCCTTAAATTCATGAAACTTGCTGCCGTCAACTATCCGGGCAATGATCTCCTTGGAGTCAACCTGCTTTTTAAGGTCAACCGGAAGAATACTGTAAAGTTCTTCGGGATCGTAATAAGGTTCTTCAATGGGACTGGTTTCGATATCCTGGTAATCGTGGCGGCGAATTGATTCAAAGATATTCCGGCAAATCTGTATGGCGTGTTCATCATTTTCGGCAAGATGGTCAGCCACGCCGGAGATCATCGTGTGAACCTCGGCGCCGCCAAGTTCTTCAGCCGATACCACTTCGCCGGTGGCTGCCTTTACCAGCGGCGGTCCGCCTATGAATATCGTTCCCTGGTTACGAACAATAATAGTTTCATCGCTCATAGCCGGAACATAAGCCCCGCCTGCGGTGCATGAACCCATAACCACAGCAATCTGAGGAATTCCCTTCGAAGAAAGCCTTGCCTGGTTGAAAAAGAACCGCCCGAAATCATATTTATCTGGGAAAACATTGGCTTGCTCAGGAAGAAAAACGCCGCCCGAATCAACAAGATAAACGCAGGGCAGATGGTTTTCCATGGCAATCTCCTGCGCCCTGACGTGCTTTTTAATGGTTTCCTTAACGTAAGTTCCTCCTTTCACTGTGGCGTCGTTTGCCACTATCATCACCTCCTTGCCATGAATCACGCCGATTCCGGTGATAATTCCCGCCGAAGGAAACCCGTTGTCATAAAGCCCGTAGGCGGCAAGCGCCGACAGCTCGATGAAAGGCGTGTTACGATCAACCAGCATGTCAATGCGCTCGCGAGCCAACAGCTTTCCGCGCTCTTTGTGCCGCTGAACCGCCAGCTCGGAGCCTCCCTGTTTCACAGAGGCAATGGTTTCACGGAAACGGCTCAACAGCTTCATGTATTCATCGCGATTCCTGCGGTACTCGGGGCTTGCGGCATTAATTCTGGATTCTATACGGAACATAAAATGGTCTTGAAAAACAACTGTTTATAATAAATTAAATAATATAAAATTGTAAATAATTAACGCCGACTAAATTAAGAATAAATCTAAATTGAACCAATAATTTCTGAAATATCTGAAATAACTTTGCGTTAAATATGACATTGATCAATTTTGATGAGGAATTTATACGAGGATATTATTACTGACGAATTGACTCTGGAGGCGCTTCTGGAGTATGAACCGCTGGTTAGGGAGAAGACGATTCTAAGAAAGGCTTTTTCAACCATGCTGAATGTTTCGGCAAAGGATCATGACCCAAACTATGCCTCGATGGTTCTGGAAACTGCCAGGATTATCCTGAACGACATGGGTTTGGGATCAGAATCGGTAAAATGCCTGATCCTGAAAAATGTTGCAGATAGCGGAGTGATTGCGCCCGATTTTTTCGACCAGGAATTCGGGCAGTCCGTCAGATTATTAATTGAAGGAATCAGGAAACTCGAACGTATTGATACGAGGAAGTACAGCGCTAATCAGGAAAATCTGATCGGGCTGATTGTCACCTTGTCCGAAGATATTCGCGTGCCGCTTATCCGTTTGGGGATGCGTTTGTACGATATGCGTCACCTGTCCGATTATCCTGTGGAAAAACAAGGTTTGATAGTAGGCGAAACACAGGCGCTCTATATTCCGATAGCGCACAGGCTGGGATTGTACCGGATTAAGAATGAACTTGAAGACCGCGTGATGCGGTTCACCGATCCGACAACCTACCGTTTGATCGAACAGAAACTTATTGAAACCAAAGCCGACCGCGATCATTACACAGCCGATTTTATCAAGCCGATTGAGAAAATCCTTAAGGATCATGGTCTCGATTGCGAAATTAAAAGCCGGGTAAAGTCTATTCCTTCAATTAACAGGAAAATGAAGATGCAGAAGGTTGACTTCGAAAAGGTTTACGATTTGTTTGCCATCCGTATCATTGTGAATAACACTGTTGAAAACGATACCGCCGATTGCTGGAAAATCTATTCCCTCGCAACCAACATTTATACTCCTAATCCGCGTCGGTTACGCGATTGGATTACATTTCCTAAACAAACTGGTTACGAATCGCTCCATACAACGGTAATTGGTCATGAAGGCAGGTGGGTGGAGGTGCAGATTCGTACCCGCCGGATGGATGAAATCGCTGAAAAAGGTTTCGCAGCTCACTGGAAATATAAATCTAACGGAAAACAAGAGACAAAAAGCGACCTCTTTGCCAATCTGCGCGACTTGCTTGAGAAACCCGCCACCGTGTCGCTTGAAAAAGCAATTACACAGGATAAAAAAGCGCTCTATTCTGAGGATATTTTCATTTTCACTCCCACAGGGGATCTGAAAAAAATCAAATCGGGTTATTCCGTTCTCGACTTTGCTTATGAAATCCATTCAGGAATTGGCTCAACCTGTTCAGGCGCTCTTGTTAACGGGAAGATGGTTCCACTGAAACACACGCTTCAGAATGGCGATACCGTTAAAATCATCACCTCGAAAAACCAAAAGCCGAACCCCGGCTGGCTTGATATAGCCAAAAGTCCGAGGGTTATTTCCCGCATCAAGCACGCTCTCAAAATGGAGTCGTACAAGGAGTCGGAGTGGGGGAAGGAGATGTTGAGAAACAAGGTAATCCAACTGGGTTTTGAATTTACCGACCCGGCGATTAAAAAGCTTGCCGACTATTTTGGTTGCGGAGATAATATACTCGAACTATATCAATTGTTTGGCGAAGGAAAGGGCGATCTTCTCAAAATTAAAAAAGCATTGACGGAAGAACAGGAAACTCTTCCCACATCGCTTCCGAGGGGTGAAACCTTTTCTGAAAGTTTGCCAGGCGTAATGTCGGGGCGCGATGGTTTTGTAATCATTGACCCAAAAATCAAATCGCTTCATTACGAGTTTGCAAGATGCTGCAAACCATTGTCGGGAGAGGCAATTTTTGCATTTGTAAGCGTAACCCAGGGAATCAAGATTCATAAAACTTCCTGTTCCAATGCCCGCCAGATGGTTACGAGGTATCCCTACCGGGTTCTCGAAGCCCGCTGGAAGGAGATGGAACAAACCACAACAAATAGTAAGGACGGGTATTTGCAAAGAAAAACAAACCTGAAAGAAAAGTAAAATTGTATAAGGCAGATCCAGTAGTTATCGAGGTTCGGAATGTGTTCAAATCGTTCAAAACAGTTCAGGCTGTGCGGGGCATTGACTTGCAAATAGGAGCGGGGCAATTTGTGGCGATTCTTGGACCAAACGGCGCCGGAAAGACCACTCTTGTTGAGATGATCGAAGGAATCCAGCGCCCCGACAAGGGTGAAATCCTCATCATGGGTAAAACATGGAAAGGCAATGAAGACTACCTTCGTCAAATCATTGGACTTTCACTTCAGGAAACGCACTTTATTGATAAACTTTCGGTTTGGGAAACCTTCAGGTTGTTTGCCAGCTTTTTCGGAATTGGAAAAGAACGTTGTGAAGAGGTGATGAATCTAGTGGCGCTGGAAGAAAAACGGAAAGCATGGGTTGTGAATCTTTCGGGAGGCCAACGGCAACGACTTGCGCTTGGAATTTCAATGTTGAACAAACCGAGGATTTTGCTGCTTGATGAACCCACCACCGGACTGGATCCAAATGCCCGCCGCGAAATCTGGGCAATTCTGCGAAAACTGAAAGAACAGTCGGGCGCCTCCCTGATTCTCACTACTCATTATATGGAAGAGGCGGAGCAGCTTTGCGACTATATCGTGATTATGGATCATGGAAAAATCCTCAAAGAAGGAACGCTCGATCTACTTCTTGGAGAAATCCGCGAAATCCCCATTCTGCCGGTTGCTCCGAGGAAAATCACTCTCGACGATCTTTTTATTTCACTAACCGGACGTCACCTCGATGATTGAACGTATCTCAAATAATCAACTCTGGCAATTGATCCTTGCCAATATCAGGGAGTTGATCCGCGAACCAGGCGTTCTCTTCTGGGGAATTATCTTTCCCATCCTGATGTCGCTGGGACTCGGAGTGGCATTCACTAAGAAAAGAGACGTTATAACCAATATCGCGGTGATCGGCGAAAACCACATCATGATTAACCCTTCCGGGAATAACCCTTCCGACACAGCCTCAGCCATTCTTTCATTTCTTCAACACAATAAAGCTGTGCTGTCACGGGATAAGGCTGGAATCTGGTTCCGAAAACTAATTGCGCCCGACGACAAACTCGGCAATACCAGTTTCATTTTCAGGGCAATGGACAACAAGGAAGCTATGACGCTTCTCAAGCGTGGAAACCTGAACATGATCCTCGATGAAAAAGATGGTCAGTTGCAATATCATTTCGACCCGATGAATCCCGACGCCCAGCTTACCTACCTGAAACTTTCAAGATTGTTCGGAATAGCCGGCGTTGCAGCGCATGAGACCAATACAGAAATAGACCCGCTTACGGTTGAAGGTACCCGGTACATTGACTTTCTCGTTCCCGGACTGATCGCGATGGGTGTGATGATGTCGTGCATGTGGGGCGTGAGTTATGCCATCATTGAACGCCGTTCAAAAAAGCTGCTTCGCCGTATGGTTGCCACGCCAATGAAGCGATCAAATTTCCTGATTGCCCTCATCACTGTTCGGATTCTGATGAATTTCGTGGAGGCAGGGCTTCTGATACTTGTTGCATGGCTGGTTTTTCATGTCAGTATTCAGGGAAGTATTCTGGCGCTGGCTACGCTTTTTGTATCAGGAAATATAGCCTTTGCGGGCATTGCCGTTCTTCTGGCTTCACATACAGCCAAAACCGAAATTGGCAATGGGCTTATCAATGCCATCAGCATGCCCATGATGGTTCTTTCAGGAATATTTTTCAGTTACCACAACTTCCCGGAATGGAGTATCCCTTTCATTCAAAAATTTCCGCTTACCATGATGGCCGACGGTATTCGCAGCATCATGATTGAAGGCGCCGGATTTACTGAAACCGTCACGCCGGTTGCTATTCTGGCGCTTACCGGTATCGTGTTTTTCATTGCCGGAATGAAAATTTTCAGGTGGCATTGAGAATCGGGAGTAATCCAACGGTTATCACAAAATTTTCTGCTGACAATTTTTGTCCTTTTAATTTTTATCACTATATTTGTGACAAAAATTGTCCAAAATATGAAACAGCCGGAATTGATGACATTTGGCGAGTTTATCCGAAGTATGAGAATCGAAGCTAAACTGCCGCTCAGAATGGTAGCCGCCCAATTGGATATTGACCCTTCTTTGCTTGGAAGGATTGAACGAAATGAACGACCGCCAACAAAAGAGATTATTGTTGGCATTGCCAAAATTTTTGAACAGGATTTGAAAAAACTAACCGACGAATCTTTAAGCGATAAGATTGCCTATAAAATTTTATCCGAGAACGCCGACATTAATGTGCTGAAAGTGGCTGAAAAGAAAGTTGAATACTGGAAAAACAAGCAGCAGTGACAAAGCAGGAAGTTAATGAATTGATTTCTATAAATGTAAAATCCATTCGGGATTAATTAAAATAAGAAATAATGAAACTTTGGCGTAAAAAAATGTTGAGTCCACTCCGAAAAGTGGGTATAAAAATCAAAATTTGGCTAAAGCCCGGAATGTCAGCAACATGAATTGCCACTACCTTAAGGTAGTGGCAATTGATAACCAGATAGTTACTGGACTTTAGTCCAAATTGCTTTCTTTTCGGAATGGGCTCAACGTTGAAGATGAAATATAACTTTCCTGACGTTTTGCAACTATTTTAAACCACTGAATATGAACAAAAAATAAAATAATACGCATGAAAAAAGCAAATACAATGTTTCACTCCCTGATGGCTGTCGTTCTCTGTTGCT
>JBAXRP010000241.1:0-6907 GCA_037131145.1 Bacteroidota bacterium | reverse complement strand
CAAAAAGATCGTTTTGTTGAAATCTGGACCGAAGCCGATAAACTGCTGAAACTTAAATCCGATAAAAGCTGGGCTGAACTGGGGCTGAACAACCTTGCTAAAACCCTGGACGAATTGCAGCAAACCTGGAAAACTACCCTTGACCAGGTTGCATATTGGCACGCCAACATCCACTGGCTACAAAGCCGTTTCCCCGAAGCGAAATACACCGATGTGATTGGACTATGCAAATTAGCCGAAAATAAGGAATATGCTGAGGAACAGGATTATTCCTTGAATGCAGGGAGGTATGTGGGGGTGGAGATCATGGGAGATGATTTATCAAAAGATGAGTTCAAAGAAAGTTTAACTTCTAAAAGAAATTTGTTAATTGAGCTAAATTCCAAGGATTTGTATCTGGCAAAAGAAATTGAAAATCAACTTACTGACATTATCAATGATTTGGAATAGAAACACACTCGGAGAAATTTATAAAATGGAAGGTGGTTCTGTTCAAACGGGGCCATTTGGTTCTCAACTCCATGAATCAGATTATACGGAATTTGGAATACCTGTTATCATGCCAAAGGATATTGTCGATGACCAGCTTGATCTAACAAATATTGCTCATATCTCAATTGTTGATGCAGAAAGACTTTCTCAGCATATTGTCCAAAAAAATGATATTGTTTGCCCACGAAGAGGAGAAATTGGCAAACGAGTTATCATCAATAATGAAAACGTAGGAGCTTTTTGTGGAACCGGTTGTATTCGTCTGAGAGGTACCGGTTCAATCCTGAATCCTTTATTCCTCTTTTATTTCCTTAAGCAACCAAGAGTGGTTAAATGGATCGAGAATCAAGCCATTGGTGCCACAATGATGAATTTAAATACATCTATCTTAAACAGTATTCCAATAACATATCCTTCTTTATCTGTCCAAAATGAAATTGTTTCTCTTCTTTTAGCACATGATAATCTTATAGAAAACAACAAACAACGAATCACACTATTGGAAGAGTTGGCCGAGGATATCTACAAAGAATGGTTTGTGAGGTTGCGGTTTCCGGGGTATGAGTCCACCAAGTTTTTAAATGAAGCAGGTAACGAATTAAAACCACAAACAGGCAGGGCCCTTCCAATTGATTGGCAACGCCTTAAATTGGGAAGCGTTTTAGCATCGATAAAAAGAAAACCTAAATTAAACACGGATCAATATCTTACAAACGGTATATTTCCGATTATTGATCAGGGTGAGGCATTTATTTCAGCATTTACAAATGAAGAAAGTTTTGTACACTATGAACCATTACCTATTGTGGTTTTTGGAGATCATACCAGAAGGATTAAATACCTATGCAATCCCTTTGCATCGGGTGCTGATGGAACACAACTACTTTATCCAAAAAATAAAAGTTTACTCCCAATTTATTTTTATCTGGCGATAAAGAATATTGATCTTTCTAATTTTCATTACGCAAGGCATTTCAAATTTCTAAAACAAGAACTAATGCTCATCCCTGATAATAACACACTTTTAGCTTTTAATGAATTGGTAACTCCTTATTTTGATGAAATTAATGTAATAAATGCTAAAAACCTCCTCCTTCAACAAACCCGCGACCTGCTCCTCCCCCGTTTGATCAGCGGGAAGTTAAGCGTGGAGCATCTGGCGGAACAAAACCCCGAAGGGGTGACAGGTTTGTAGCACTATAAGAAATGATGAACAACCAAACCCCGAAGGGGTGACATGATTCTATATGAAAAAGAACATTAAAAAGGCCACGCCCAACAACAGTTTCACCGAATTCCTGCTCTAC
Source organism: Bacteroidota bacterium (assembly GCA_037131145.1). Classification (GTDB taxonomy): domain Bacteria; phylum Bacteroidota; class Bacteroidia; order Bacteroidales; family FEN-979; genus CAIVAT01. Next base: position 5,108 of record JBAXRP010000241.1, on the reverse strand, counting down.
ACCACCCCAAACGGCAAGGTAAAGGTGGAGATATTTTTGCGCGATGAGAATATATGGCTTACACAGGATAAAATTGCCTTACTGTTTGGCGTTCAACGTCCGGCCATCACCAAACACCTGAAAAATATTTTTGAAAGCGGAGAGTTAGCCGAATCTTCAGTTAGTTCCATTTTGGAACATACTGCCGAAGATGGAAAATCCTATAAAACAAAGTTTTATAATCTCGATGCCATCATCTCGGTGGGCTACCGCGTCAACTCCGCACAGGCAACGCACTTCCGCATCTGGGCTACCGAACGGCTGAAAGAGTACATCATCAAAGGGTTTACCATGGATGATGAACGGCTGAAAAACCCGCAGAATATCTTCGGTCACGACTATTTTGAGGAACAATTAGCCCGGATCCGGGATATCAGGTCGAGTGAACGCAGGTTTTATCAGAAAATCACCGATATCTACTCGCAATGCAGCGCTGATTATAATGCGGCAGGCGAGATCACCCAAAAATTCTTTGCAACCGTTCAAAACAAGCTCCACTGGGTCATCACCCGCCAAACAGCGGCAGAAATCATTGTTTCACGCGCCGACAGCGCAAAGGATCACATGGGGCTGACCACCTGGAAAAATGCGCCAGAGGGAAAAGTCAGAAAAACGGATGTGTCCATTGCCAAGAACTACCTCAACGAAGCGGAGCTGAACAACCTCAACCGCATCGTATCCATGTATCTCGATTATGCCGAACTGCAGGCTAACAATCACACGTTGATGAATATGCATGACTGGATTACCCGGCTTGACGCATTTTTACAATTCAATGAAAAGGAAATACTGACCAATTCAGGGAAAGTCACCGCAGAGATAGCCCTGACATTTGCCGAAAATGAATTCGAAAAATACCGCGTGATTCAGGACAGATCGTTCGAGAGCGATTTTGACAAAGAGGTAAAGAAGATATCTGATCATTTAACGTAACCGCGATGGCCTGGCTGAACGAATCACATATTGAAGTTGCCGATATTAATTTCTTTGTAGATAACTTAGGCTATACCCATATCAACGCATGGGAGAAACAACTTCTCGACAGAAAGAGCTTGAAAGAAGTGGTCTTGAAGGATCGGTTAAAAAGGAGCTTACAAAAATTAAACGAACATATTCCGGAATCCTGCATTGACTATGCAATCAGTGAACTGACAAAAAGCCGCGCTTCAATGTCGCCGATACTGGCAAACAAGGAGGTTTATGAGCTCATCCGGAATGGGGTTCAGGTAACTTACAAAAACAACCTGGGCCGCGAAGAGGACGATTATGTCAGGATTCTTGATTTCAGCCCGGCAAATGAAAACGATTTCCTGCTGGTTACCCAGTTGAGCATCGAATATCAGCTCACCCAAAACATCACGCGCCGTCCCGACCTCCTGGTCTATGTGAATGGTTTGCCCCTGATCATGATCGAACTTAAAAACGCCACGGAAAAGGTGAAAACAGGGTACGATAAAAACCTCCGCGATTATCAGCGCGATATTCCCCAGTTGTTCTGGTACAATTTATTCGTCTGTATTTCCAACGGAATCCAAACGCGCGTTGGAAGTTTTAACGCGCCGTGGGACCATTTTTTCTCCTGGTTAAAACTGACGGATACCTCCATCACCCATGATCAGCCAACCAGGAATGAGATCGAAAAAGAGAGCGAGCGGACCGGCGAACACCTAAGCCTTAAAATATTCGGCGAAGGTTTGTGCAAGAAGAATAACCTGATTGATTACTTCGAGAATTTTGTGCTGTACCACAAAAACAAAGTTAAGATCATTGCCAAGAATCACCAGTATCTGGGTGTGAACAATGCCATTGCCGCCCTGCAGAACAAAGATGGCAACAAAGGTAAATTAGGTGTTTTCTGGCACACCCAGGGATCCGGAAAATCCTATTCCATGATCTTCTTCTCCAGAAAAATTCATCGGAAAGTCAGGGGCAACTGGTCATTTTTGATCATTACCGACCGTAAAGATCTGGACAGCCAGATTTACCGGAATTTCCTGGAGACAGAAACCATTGTTGAAACGAAAGACCAGAAGGAGAACTATTTCAGGCCGGCCGACAAAGAGTCCCTGAAAGATTACCTGCAATCAAACCGGGCTTTCGTGTTCACCCTTATTTTCAAATTCGGAATTGAAAGCGGCAAAACGTTTCCTCAGCTTACCGACAGGGATGACTGGATCGTCATCGTGGATGAAGCGCACCGGACACAATATAAAACGCTGGCTGAAAACATGCGGATCGGTTTGCCGAACGCGCAATACATTGCATTCACCGGGACGCCGTTGCTCAGAAGCGAACTTACGAAAGACTGGTTTGGCCCCTATGTCTCTGAATACAACTTCGCCCAGAGTGTCGAAGATGGAGCCACGGTTCCGCTCTATTATAAAAAAAGCGTTCCCAGGGTTGAGCAGATAAATCCTAATTTGGTTGGGGAGGCAGCGGCTATCCTTGAAAATGAGAACCTTACGGAAGAGCAGAAACAGAAGCTGGATAAGGAATACTCCACACTGCTACAGGTTGTAAGGCGTGACGACCGTCTGGAAGAGATCGCAAAACACATTGTACAGCATTTTCCTTATCGTTTGGATGTTGTGGACGATGATGGGTTCAGGCGACCTATGAAAGCCATGGTGATCAGCATTGATAAATTCACCGCGGTCAGGATGTACGATAAGGTGCAATACCATCTGAAAGAAGAGATTAAAGATCTCCGGAAAAAGATTAACGTTGAAAAAGACCCGGAACTAAAAGCCAGATATGAACGTGCGATTCTCTTTATGTCGGAAAATACGACCAGAATGGCCGTGGTGATCAGTCAGGAAGGCAGCGACAAGGAGGAAGAAAAAGCATTCAGGGATGCCGGACTTGATATCAGTCCGCACAGGGATTTGATTGACCGGCCTGATGCCGACGGGCGGAACATTGAGGATTATTTCAAAGATCCGAACAACACCTATCGCATTGTATTTGTAACCGCGATGTGGATGACTGGTTTTGACGCGCCCTCTGTATCAACATTATACCTTGACAAGCCCTTGCAGAACCACTCCCTCATGCAAGCCATAGCAAGGGCAAACCGTGTAATTGAGGGCAAGAAAAACGGATTGGTGGTTGATTATTTCGGGGTTTTCAGAAATTTAAAAATAGCGCTGGCTGCTTATGCTGAAGGAACCAAAGGGAAAGAGTCAGCCCCCGGGACTGATGGTGATGAATACCCGGCAAAGGAGTTTGAGGAATTACTGGCATTGCTGGAAGAGGTGATTGCAGAGGCAAAATCCTATTGCAGAACATTGGGCGCTGATGTTGACAGGATTCTGACCCTTGGCGAAAAGGGGTTCAAAGAGATTGAACTCTTTCAGGATTTTGCCAATCTGATCCTGGCAAAGGATGAATTCCGGAAGCAGTTGGGCCTTTATGTGAATACCATCGCATCGTTGTACGATTCAGCGAAACCGGAAGTTTATGACTTTCCCGGGATTAAAAAACACCGGGATGTTTTTCAATATCTGAGGGATGTGGTTGACCGTAATATCGATCAGGATGAAGCGGTTGAGCGGGCGAAAAAGAAAATTGATGTTTTGCTGGATACCAGTATCCTGGGTAAGGGCGATTTGGATGCCAACTCTAAGGAAGAATATATCATTGAGTATTCTAAGCAAATTGATTTAAGCAAACTCGATTTTGCATTGTTGCGGCGTGAATTTCCTGAAAAGCAACATAAGAACATTCAATTTGCCGATCTCAGAGAGTTGTTGGAAATCAAGGTGAAGCAAATGATGGCCCAAAACAAAACAAGGGGGTCATTTTTAGTTGATTTCCAACGGATCATAGATGATTATAATTCAGGGAGTTTATCCATTGATGAAGCGTATGAGGAGTTATTGAGGCAGGCTGAAGCAATGAGTGAAGAACAACAAAGGGCGGCGAGGAACGAAATGACGGAAGCAGAACAGGAATTGTTTGACCTGCTGAAAAAAGAAAAACTTACCCTGGCGGAAGAGAAAAGTGTGAAACTTGCAGCTCATGCACTCCTGGAAAAGTTGTTTGATGCGAAAAATAAAATCCTGATCCAGGAGTGGTGGAAAGAAAAAGCCACGCAGGAAAGAGTAAAACGAGAAATTCAACTCATACTTGGGGAGCATTTGCCCATAAACAGTTACGACAGAATGATCTTTTCACAGAAAGTGGATGTTACCTTTCAGCATTTTTACGAGTTAGCCCAAATGGGCAGAGGGGTTGCGGCTTAAAGAACAAGTCGAATCTTAAAAATTATTTACACCTGTCTGTTATGTATTCCAGGTTATCAATTCCATTGTATTATCGTAGTGAGCTCAATGAAAGTGTGTTGAAAATTATTTTTGGCGTTTATTTGGGCGCCAAAAAATGAAAAACCCACGCCAATCGTGGGTTTTAGGGGTTTTTTCGTACACTTAACTGACCAATTATCTAACTTTGGAATCATTTCAGATTACCTCAAAGCGGGTGATTTTATTGAGGAAATGGAAGGTTTTATTCTTTTGAATGCTTCCGTAGTTTGGGCAACCCGAAAGGAGTTATTGCACAGGCAATAAACCAGATAGCAGGACCGCTTACACTGCCGGCGTTTAATTCGATGATACCGGGTGTAACCAATGAGAACAGAAATCCAAGGTCGGCAACACCAATAATGAAAACACCTAAAAAGTAAGCTACCCATGAACCCCTTGTCCAGATTAACCACGCCACAACCAGCCCCAGTAAACCATACCCTGCTACATCAATACAGAAATTTAATATCAAATGGGCCTGGGCATTGGCTGTCATGGCATCAGTCGTGTGTTGGAAGCCTGCCCGGGGTGCATTGCTTCCCCCAATTAACATATTCCAGAGTCCTGAAGCTCCGCCTGATAAGTATTGATGTATGCCTTCAAAACCAACCCAAAGGTGTAATATTCCCCATAAGACGAATAGAATTGCTCCGGCTTTAGCTGCCATGCCGATATCGTTTTTGTAAATACTTTTATTATTTTCCATTTTGCTTTTTTTTAAATTAAGTTGCAAAGTAAAATCAATTACTTTACTTTTGCAAGTAG
>JBAXRP010000240.1:0-6941 GCA_037131145.1 Bacteroidota bacterium | reverse complement strand
TTGGGACTTGGAATTTTTTTTACGCACAGTTTTATCTCGCTTTGAGTATAAATTGCAACCCAACTCTTTTCAATCCATAAAAATATTATCCATCCTACCGGATTAGGTTGCAAGCCCACTCTTTTCAATCTATCATAATTCCATCCCTTGTGCCCGAATGCATCATTAACGTAAATATATTTTACCTTTTGTGCGTGAAATATTTTACATGTAAATAAATATTTTACACTTTATGTCGAAAACGTAAAATAATCATGTATCTTTGTACGGTCAATTAGATCATTACCTACTGAAAAAACAACACCGATACACCAAAAGACCATGAAAACCTCTGTTGCCATATTCTGCACCGCTCTCATTCTCTGTACATTTGCAGCGATAAATGGCAGTTGTCAGGCAACAGCATTAGCTTATGCAGGCGTTGAAATTCTAGAAGCTGCATCAGCAATATCTTCTCCAATAACATCCTTTGAGATAAGAAATGATCGTGGTTCATCTTTAGACAATTCAGTCGGACAGAGTTCATCAGCAACCAATCAACTTAATCTTGGCGAAATCAAGATCAATTCCTCATCAGCAGTTGCCTGCAATATGGTTATAAACCCGGCAAAACTTTATGACACAAATGGTAACGATCTCCAGGTTACCTTGTCGGCAAAAACATCCGATAATTCAAGCGGCATGTGCACAAAAGGATCAGAAACGGTTCGTTTGAATGGCACTGCTCAGCTTAGTCAAAACCAGGCTACCGGCTTTTACAGCGGTTCATATACTTTGGTTTTTGCCTTCAATTAATCTCACGCTGTATTCTATCCTGTTTTTTCTTTCCTGTAATTTCCGACAGTTTGTTTTGTTCAGTTGAACTGTTTTTAGGTTCGGCAAAGGTATTTTCTCTTCCAGTCTGAAAAATAATTTTACACTTTCAAACTCCTTTCTTTGGTTATCGCGACGTAAAATTCGGAAATCGGATGAAAAATATATTTAAATCTGGTATAGACCCCATTTTAAAATACAGTTAAACAGGATTTTAAAGTGCAGCTATTCTTTTCTATGCATGATTTCAATAATCGGACAATGTAACTGGCACAATTTATGCGCTAAATAAACTTTCATTCTTGTCGAAAAAATCATTAATTTCGTACTTTCACAGAAATATTGGTTTGAGAAGGCAAAAGAATTTATGATAAAAGCATTAGCCATTATTAAGACACGTATAACGACGATGTTTTGCATCGGCGTTATGGCGCTGATTTTATTGGTTGGGGTTAATAGAGTGAATGGTGCAAATCGTTATTCGGTTGCAACTGGCAACTGGAGTTCAACTTCAACATGGTCGGCATCGTCGGGAGGAGTCTCTGGTGCATCTGTACCTGTAGTTGGGGATAATGTTTATATTGAGGGGGGATTTACTGTAAGTACATCCAGTGGAACACCTGTATGCAATAATCTAACAATCAGTAGCGGTTCAACACTTACAATGTATCGTCAATTTACAGTGAGTGGAACAACATCAATTAGTGGTACAATAAATTTTGGATCTACTAACTCAACGTCTCGTACTATGACATTCAATGGTGCAGTTACGCTGAATAGCGGAGCGGTGTGGAATGAAACGGCAACTGGCGCTATTCCTACTTTCACTTTCAGCAACAGCCTCACCAATAATGCTACTACTTTCAATGCTCAAACAGGTACACATACATTCAGTGGAGCTTCGATGACGATAAGTGGAGCAACTATTACATCAATACCCAATGTTGCCATTACAGGAACTTATACCAACAACGGAACTTTCACTGTTGGTAATGTTTTGACTGGTACAGGAGGATTAACCCAGGGCACAGACGATATACTTAATATCGGCGGAACAATTGATATTACCACATTAACAGCTACTACCAATGGGAATATTGTTAATTACCTCGCCAGTGGAGCACAGACAGTAAAGCCAGTTTCCTATTTAAATCTTACGCTTTCCGGTTCCGGCACGAAAACTATCTCAACAGGCACTTCTGTCGGTGGAAATCTGAGCATTACCGGATCAATAGCAAGTCTGAATACCGGGATAAATGTTGCTGCAAACAGCCTTACGATGGACGGTTTCAACAAAATTAATGGAACCTGGGGATCAACAACGTCATCTGCAACCAATAAAGATAACACTTACTTTGCCGCCACAACCGGCATTGTAACTGTAACAAATGATACAAGACCAACGCCAGCTTTTTCAGGTTTAACTTCAAGTCAGAGTATTTGTTTTGGCGCCTCTACTGTTACTCTCAGTGGCGCTGTAAGCGCGTCAGGACCGGTTTATCCTGAAGATGGTGAAACAGTTGGAGTAACTATCAATGGAAATACCCAAAATGCCACTATTTCAGGAGGCGCCGGAGGATTTTCCATCAATTTCAATTCGGCAGCAATTCCAGCCTCTGGTACGCCATATACCATTACTTATTCGTATTCCGGCAATGTAAACTTAAAAGCAGCAGCAAATAATACCAGTACTGCATTAACTGTTAATTCTGTTACAGCCATCGCCAGCCAGGCGACTGCGACACAAACACAATGCATTTCCGGAACCTTTACACCAATTACAGTTACCGCTACCGGAACAGGAACGCTAACTTACCAATGGTATAGCAATACGATTGCGAGTACTACCGGTGGAACCTCACTTAATGCTGCGAATGGTGCGCAAACCAGCAGTTACACGCCACAAGCAACATCTTCCGGGACACTTTATTTTTACTGCATTGTAAGCGGAAGCTGCGGAACAGCAACGAGTTCGATATCCGGGGCATTTGTGGTTAATCCAAACACGTTTGGCGGAACTGTAGCTTCGGCGCAAACGATCTGTTCGGGTACTTTGCCAGCCGACCTTACTTTGAGCGGCAATACCGGATCGGTTTTACATTGGCAGAAATCATCGGATATCGGGTTCACATCGCCAACGGACATTGCAGGAACTTCAACAACATTGACAGGCGCCACAATCGGCGCGCTCACAGCGAACACTTGGTTCAGGGCGGTAGTTAAAAGCGGCGCCTGCGCGGAAGCAAATTCTGCATCGGTTGCAATTACCATGAATACAACCAGCTCATGGCTTGGTTCGGTAAGTTCTGACTGGAATACAGCCTCTAACTGGTGCACCGGAGTTCCAACTGCTTCAACAAATGTTGTAATACCGTCAGGAGGGAATCAGCCAGTGATTGGCGCAACAGCCGTTTGCAATAATTTGACTATCAGCTCAGGCGCCACGCTTACAATTACCGGTTCAAATACTTTAACTGTTAGCGGCAACTGGGCGAACAATGGGGGAACATTTACACGCAATTCAAGCGCTGTAATTTTCAACGGCACTGCTCAAACTATTGGAGGCTCTTCGGCAACAACATTTAACAATCTCACATTCTCAGGTTCCGGTATAAAGACATTAACCACTGCTAATTGCACAGTGAACGGTATTTTCACGATGGACGGAACGGCAACCGTTTCAGCATCTCCAACGTATGGCTCTGCCGCAACATTGCAATACAATTCCACACATACTGCAGGCGCGGAATGGTTAGCCACATTTGCGGCAACAGGCGGCGTTATTATTAATGGCGGAACCATAACCCTGAACGCAGCCAAAGTCTTCAGCGTTTCTGTTCCTTTAACTTTAAACAGTGGCGCTACATTAAATACCTCAGCAAACAATTATCAACTGACTTTTGGAGGAAATTTCAACAATAACGGTGGAACTTTTACTGCAAATGCTTCTCCTATTGTTATTACGGATGCGATGACCACTCAAAGCATTGCAGGTTTTACTACCACAGGTTCGCTTTCGATTACAAAAACAGGGGGAACCGCTACTTTTCAGGGAAATGTAACCGAAGCAGGTCTCACCATCAGCGGTTCGGGAGGAACTCTCAATTTAGGGTCAGGTTTGACTCATACGCTCACCGGCGCTGTAACCATTTCAGGAAATACATTGAATGGCGGTGCGAATACTCTTTTATCAATTTCAGGAAACTGGATAAAAAACGGTGGGACATTTACTTCAGGATCAGGTACAATAACTTTTAATGGTAGTCTGCCACAGACTATTAGCGGGACTTCAGCGACAACATTTAATAACCTGACTCTTGACAATGCTATGGGTTTAACGCTTTCCGCCAGCGTTACCATAAATGGCATTTTAAATTTAAACAGTGGAATATTATCAACGGGAGCAAATACAGTTACAGTTACCAATGTTTCCGGAGGCGGTGTAATTGGCGGTTCAAATGCAAGTTTTGTAAACGGTCCTTTAATCTGGTCGCTTGCTTCAGGTCAAAATTACAACTTTCCCGTCGGGAAGAGTTTCATATACTTACCCTTTGGACTATCAGGAATTACCGGAACAAACCCTCAACTAAGAATAGAATCTTTTAGCGGCAACGCCGGCGGTTCACCTTCGAGTCCGTTGACCTCGTTAAGTAATACTGAGTATTGGTCGGCGTCTGTTTTGTCGGGCGCTTATGGTGGCGGATCGGTTTCATTAACGCGTCAAACGTCGCTCAATGAACTTGAACTCATCGGAAGGAGCGCGACCTTAACCGGAGCTTATTCCAATCTTAATGGTACTGTTAATGAAACGTCTATAATAAATTCTGATAATACCGGAAGTTCGCTGGGGTATTTTATAATGGCAAGTAACCTATCCATTACAACCGGAACAATTTCACCAACCGGTTACTGCCAGGGAACATCAGTTAATGTGCCATATACCAAATCAGGGAGTTTTAATGCCGGAAATGTTTTTACTGCCCAGTTGTCGAATGCAAGTGGATCTTTTGCCAGTCCAGTCAATATTGGTTCCCTGACTTCCCAAAATGCAGGTACTATTAATGCAACAATTCCGGCAGGTCAGGCAAATGGTACGGGCTATCGCATCAGAGTTGTTTCAAACAATCCTATAGTAACTGGGAGTGATAATGGCGTCAATATTAGTATTGGCGCGCCGCCAATTACCGGAGTTTATCCAGGCAGCAGGTGCGGTCCGGGAGCTATTACGCTAGGCGCTACATCTTCTGCGGGGAATATTAACTGGTATGCAGCGTTAACCGGCGGTAACTCGCTATGGACAGGTACTTCTTACACTACCCCCAGCCTTACCTCCTCCACCACCTATTATGTAGATGCGACAGTAGGCAGTTGTACTTCGACTCCAAGAACTCCGGTTCTTGCTTCAGTAATTCCTCCTGCCACTATTACAGCGGGAGGCGGGGGTACATTTTGTACAGGTTCAAATATTACTCTGACTAGTTCAGGAACAAATATTACCAACCAATACTGGACAGGTCCAAATAACTTTTACTCGCTGGAACAAAATCCGGTAATCACGAATGTTACTACAGCGATGAGCGGCACATACACAGTAACGGGAAGCGCTTTGAGTGGAATCAATCTGGTTGTCAATGGTGATTTTGAATTGGGAAACACTGGTTTTACCAGTGGATATGCAGCAAGCGCCGATCTTTTTCCAGAAGGTACTTACGCCGTTGTTGCAGACCCTCGTTCAGTGCATAATCAGTTTATCAGTTGTCCTGACCATACATCAGGAACCGGATTACAGATGGTGGTTAACGGCGCAACCATTGCCGGTGTTACTGTATGGTCGGAAACAGTTAATGTTGTGGCAGGAACCGATTACCAGTTTACTTATTGGATTCAAAGTGTTGTGGGATACAATCCTTCACAATTGCAGTTGTATGCAAATGGCATTCCAGCCGGACCTGTTTATACCGCTTTAACTCCAACCTGCCAATGGATACAGTTTATTTATAACTGGAATTCCGGAGTTAGTACAACCGCAGTCTTATCATTGGTAAATCAAAATATAGTTGCCGGTGGAAATGATTTTGCGTTGGATGATATTGTTTTTCAGCAGGCTTGTTCTTCAGGTTCCCGTACTTTTGAATTGGGCAATATTGCATCTCAAACCGACTTTCCGGGGAGTTCTTCAGTGGTTGTAACGGTAAATGCTGGTGTAACTGCCGGAGCTATTGGCGCTGCGCAATCAATTTGCAGAGGATCCCCCCCAGCGCCACTTACATCAGTTACAGCAGGATCTGGTTCTGGAACTATTTCTTATGAATGGCAAACGAATGCCAGCGGGAGTTATGTTACCATCGCCGGAGCTTTCGCAGCTTCCTATTCGCCGCCTGCGCTGAATGCGACAACAAGTTTCCAAAGAAGGACAGTTTCTGTGAGCGGTGGCGCTACCTGCTATTCGTCTTATACCTCATCAATAACAATAACTGTTACCGGTCCAACTGCTGTGGCAGGTGGACCGAATACTGTCTGTCAAGCGGCATCTCCTTCTGCAATAACTTTAAGCGGTTCAGGTTATAGCGGAACTAACACAACAGGAGCGGCTTGGTCTATTATTTCAGGGGGCGGGTTATTGAGTTCAATTTTATATACAACTTCTCCGGCAACAGTAACCTATACTCCGGCAGCGAGCTACAGTGGTACAGCAATTTTAAGATTGACAACAAATGGAGGTTCTTGCGCCGCCATTGCTGACAGAACGATTACAATAAATGCTTTGGCAACCGCAGATGCGGGAACGGCAATTTCAACCTGCGCAAATGCAGGAGCAGTGAATATTACGACGGGAGCCAGCGCGACCAACTATGCAAGTGTAGTATGGACATCCAGTGGAACTGGTACTTTCGCCAATTCCAATTCATTAACCACTGCAACTTATACTCCAAGCGGCGCTGATATTACTGCCGGAAGTGTTACACTGACACTGACTGCTACGGGCAATTCTCCTTGCGGAAATGCAGTTTCAACAAAAATATTGACGATTATCCCAACAGTCGGCACACCGGTATTTACGCTGGGCGCAGCTTCAACAAGATGTCAGGGCGCCGGTTCGGTGACTTATAGTGCTACTGCAACCAATT
>JBAXRP010000239.1:0-6979 GCA_037131145.1 Bacteroidota bacterium | reverse complement strand
CCTGGCAGGTATTTTTAAAAAGTCTTTGGGCAGGCGAAATCATGGCATAAATGAACTAAAGGCCATGTATTTATACAAAGTATTGAATATTGATCCGGGATTGATCCCGGAGTTCTGGTAAATGGAGATAAACCTCGAATAAAAACGAGTGATTCGGGCTTCGGAAACTATAAAGTGGTCAGGAACGTCGTGAGATTATCCGTTTGTTCAAGTCCGAGCTTCTGCCTGATGCGACGACGGCACATATCCAAACTGCCCACGGAAATGTTGAGCAGCCGGGCAATATCCTTGGTCGAAAGGTTGATCCGCAACAGCGAACATACGTGTAATTCGACGCGCGACAAAGTGGAACAACGCACCATGAGAGTATCGATGAAGGATTTATGCAACTGATTGAACATGAATTCGAAATCGGCCAGCGGATCTTTCTCTGAATCCCGGACGATCTCGTTTATTGCCATGACAAAATCGTTCTGGTTTTTTAAAATAAGCGAGGGCTGGTCCAGCCTGTCCGAGAGTGTCATACACTTTGTAATAGGCTTCAAATAGCTGCATCTGAAGCTGGTCGTCGCCTGCCTCTTTATTTATTTTGGTTGCAGTTGCCAGATTTGTGAGCGCCTGTTTCCAGTTTCCATTTGCACGGTCCATTTCAGCCAGGTCGTAATAAAGGCTTGCCTCCGCCCACTTGTTGCTGATCATCCAGATGTAAGGGAGCGACTTCGTGTACCATATCCTGGCATTTTGAAAATCGCCTGCCGACTTATACATTTTTGCAATGTTTGTGGTTGTAACAGCGATACCAAAAAAGTTTGAATCTGCTTCGTAAAAGTCCAGGGTTTTGGTGAAACAATCCATTGCTTCCTTGTATCGCCGAAGTGAAGTCAGCGCCATCCCGACGTTTACCGATGCACTTGCCACCATTTTTTGATCCTTTGTGGAAACAAAAATATCCCTTGCCTTAATGGCTGCATCATACGCCAATTGATATTTCTTTAAACGATCGTAAACCAGCCCCAGATTCATATAAACCTTGGCAATGTTGTTAGAATCGCCTTTAGTTTTATAATATGCCAGCACTTCCATATAGCATGACAAGGCATTGTCCAAAGAGCCGTTCTGCGACCAGGCAGCCCCCAGGTTGTTGGTCGCCCGGGCTTTACCGGCCAAATCCCCGAGTGAATCAAAAATCCGGATACACTCCTGCATCAAAATAATACACTTTCGGTTCTGCTGCATGGTGATCATGGGGAAGATCATCTGGATGGATCATTGCTTCAGCTTCAAGCGAACGGTTCTGCATGGCCACGGCCTGCAATTTTAACTGTTCAGCGTACTTCAAAGATTTTTCAGGGTCGGTGTGCCGGTAAAATTTACTCAATGACTTCAGGGCATTGAACTTTGCCTCCCCTTCGGCATGTTTGACAAAATTTAGCAGGCTGTCGGCTTAAGGCTTTGCTGAAATGCATACGGGTTCCAATAATTTGGCCCGGTACTTTGCGGTGTAATTGCCTTGATTAAAAACGTCGTCGGTTATTGCAAGCTGACCGTTTCTTCGGGTTGCATGCCGGTTTTCCGACACATTCCTTTCTTCCGCCATGCTTGTCCTCAAATCTAACAATGGCTTTAACCAGTGATAACATTTGTTGACCATGGCATTCATAGATTTATCCTCCTTAACCACTGTGCATGTCCAGCAACCGAAACGACTTTGTCAACAGGAAGAATGGCTTTTATCTGTGACTAATGTCGGACATTCATAGTCATCGGCGCTGGCATCTGAATAGATTTGAAATAGCTTTGAGTTGTCAGCGCCACATGGAGATGTCATCGTTTTGATGATATACCAAACCTCCTCAAGCATCAATTCCTGAATAGGAGAATACACATAAGTGTTGTGATGATGAGGATGTGGGGTGAGCCGTTTCCCCTTTATTGCATGTTTTTTAATGGACTTTGCCCTGGCAGCGCTTTCAGCGCTTCTTGTTCCGATTAAAATAATGGCTTCTCCATATTCCGCCGCTTGATCCATGATAAACCTCGATGTGGGCTTTCTCTTCATTTTATCAGTACACCAGCGAAAAGCATTATTGGGTACAGGATATCCTCTGCCAATAATATTCAACCAGAAAGTATCTTCCAGCCTGGGGATAGTTTTTTGAACCTCAATAGGCAGTCCCTGTTCAACAGCGGCAACCTGTATTTGATTTAATACGCCAAAGACATAATCGATGAATCATCGTCCATCAGATATTGGTCTTCAAGTTCGGCAATAACAAAATTGATTCTTTTGAACATTTGTCAAAATTTGTTAATTTGTTATCACCGACTAAAAATCACCATGATATCCTGAAACGAAACATTCAGAAAAAACGACGGATAAACCCCAATCCAGAAAATCATCACAACCAGCGGAATCAGGGCAGCCATCTCAACCCAGGTGAGATCAGTTATGTTGCCAGTCAATTCATTGGTCTTTCCGAGCATTACCCGCTGATACATCCACAGCATGTAAACCGCGCTGAGGATTATGGTAAGACCGGCAACGGCGGCAAAAATTGTGTGCGCTTCAAAAATTCCGAGCAGCAGCAGAAATTCTCCAACAAACCCATTTGTAAGCGGTAAGGCGATACTTCCAAGCAGGATAATCATGAAAAAGATTGCCAGCCGGGGCGCCTTTGAGGCAATACCGCCGAGTCTGGCGATCTCCCTCGTACCGGTTCGTCTTTCAATGGCGTCTATTATTATAAACAGTCCGACAATGTTAATTCCGTGCGAAACCATCTGGATCACTGCTCCCTCCATGGCATGAATCGAACAGGCAAAGATTCCGGTAGCGATTAGTCCTACATGCGCAATGGAAGAGTATGCGATGAGCCTTTTCATATCCTGCTGCCGGATTGCGATAACTGAGGCATAGACGATTCCAATAACGCCAAGCGTCATGGCGACGGGCGCCCATTGCTGAACTGCCTGCGGACAGATTGGAATGAGCCAGCGGATGATTCCGAAAAGCCCCATTTTCAGCATAATGCCGGCAAGAAGCATACTTCCGGCGGGAGGCGATTCGGCGTACGTATCGGGTTGCCAGGTGTGGAATGGGAATATGGGTATCTTAATGGCGAAAGCGAGGAAAAATGCGACAAAGATCCATGATTGCTCCATCGGCGAAAGTTTTGCTGAAAGCATCCATTCAAAGCCAAAGGAATGAGGCGCCGGTGTGCGAAGATAAACCCAGATGAGCGCCACCAGCATAAACAAACTTCCCGTGAAAGTATATATGAAAAACTTGAACGTTATCCGGATGCGGTCGTTCCCACCCCAGATGGCGCAGATAAACCAGGCTGGTATCAGGGCAAGTTCCCAGAAGATGTAAAACATCATTCCATCGAAAGTGGCAAAAACCCCCACGAGAGCCATCTCCATCAGCAGAATTAATCCGTAAAACGATGATGACAGCTTATAACTATGGCTAAAGGTGGAAAGAATAATCACCGGAACCAGAAAAGTAGTCATAGCAACAAGCATAAGACCGACGCCATCGAGGCCAAAACGCAGGCTTATTCCCATTGATGAGAACCAGTCGGCATGGAAGAGCAGGGTACAGTGGCACGAAGTTTTATATTGAACAAAAGCAGCCACGGCTATGGCAAATTCAGCGAGCGAGCCGGCAAGCGCAAATTTTTTCACAGCGCCTTCATCCTTTAACGTAAAGGTAATCAGCGAAAGCGAGAGTGGCAGGAGTATTAGTAAAACAGTCAGCATCGGTCAGATCAGAATATTAAAGAATAAAATCAGGATAATCCCAATAACCATAATGAACATGTAAAAGCCTACGTTACCGGTCTGGACATATCGAACGGTTTTGCCTGTCCATACAACAAGGTTTCCCAGTCCATTCACGGCGCGGTCAATAAGGCGCACTTCCACAACATCGTGAAGCATTTTCGACGTCCACAAAACCGGACGGGAGATAAATTGGTCGTATATCTCATCAATATAATATTTCTGAATAATAAGTTTGACAACCATTAAACGCGGCGCATCATCGGGGAGAAAACCCTGATTTTGTTTCACGAACCTTCGGTACGACCAGGCGATCATTATCAAAACAAGAGAGAGGGTAACTCCCATCAATATCCATTCGGTAGCGTAAGTCAATGGTGTGTTGCGCTGTTGAATTGCAACTGCATCGGCAAAGACCGGGGCAAGGAATCCTGATAGCCAGCTACTGCCGCCGAAAAGTTCAGGGATATTTAACACGCCGCCGATTGCGGCAAGAATTGCCAGCGCCATCAAAGGAATAGTCATAACCGCTGGAGATTCATGAAGGTGATGTTTTTGTTCCCCGGTTCCCCTGAAACTGTTGAAGAAGGTCAGGTAGAGCAATCTAAACATGTAGAATGCAGTCATCATTGCGCCAAAGACCAGTAAAATCAATGTGATGGTATTTGATTCAAAGGCAAATGAAAGGATTTCATCTTTGGAAAAGAAGCCTGAAAGAGGCGGAATTCCAGCAATGGCAAGGGTGGCGATAAGAAATGTCCAATAAGTTTTTGGAAGCGTTTTCCGCAAACCGCCCATTCTGCGGATATCCTGCTCGCCACCCATTGCATGAATCACGCTCCCGGCGCCGAGGAAAAGAAGCGCCTTGAAGAAGGCGTGGGTTGTTAGATGAAACATTGCCCCTGTGAAAGCGCCAACGCTAAGTCCAACAAACATGTAACCCAATTGGCTGATGGTAGAATAGGCAAGTATTTTTTTAATATCATTCTGAAATATGGCAATCGAAGCTGCAAAGAGCGCCGTAAGGAGCGCGGTGACGCCAATTACTTCCATCGTAAGCGGCGACAGCATGTATAGAATATTTGAGCGGGCAATCATATAAACTCCGGCTGTCACCATTGTAGCCGCATGGATAAGCGCGGAAACCGGCGTAGGCCCAGCCATGGCGTCGGGCAGCCAGGTATATAGCGGAATCTGCGCGCTCTTGCCAACGGCGCCAACAAAAAGTAAAAGGGTGATTGCAACGAGCGCGGTATTCCCGGCTGTCATGCCCTTTGCCTGTGCGAAAATTTCACTATAGTCCAAACTGTTGAATGTTGTATAGAGAAGGAACATCCCCAATAGAAATCCCAGATCGCCGATGCGGTTCATTATAAAAGCCTTTTTGGCGGCATTGTTGTAATCGTGGTTTTTAAACCAGAAACCGATCAGCAGGTAAGAACAAAGTCCTACTCCTTCCCAGCCAATGAACATGATGGGATAACTTGCGCCCATAACCAGTATTAGCATAAAGAATATAAACAGGTTCATGAATGCAAAAAACCGGTTGAATCCGGGGTCGCCCTTCATATAACCTACTGAATAAACATGGATAATAAAACCCACGCCGGTAACAATAAGAAGCATGAGGATGGAGAGTGGATCGATGAGGAAGGCAAAATCAATCTTAAGCGAGCCGAAGCGTATCCATGGGAATAAGTAGTGAGGCGGCGAGGCGGCGAGGTAGTTAAAATTATACGAAACAAAAATCGCTAAAATAAAAGATATGAGAATTGTACAGGGACCAATAATAGCGGCAATTTTCCAGGGGATGATTCGAAAACCCATACCAAGGATAAGAAAACCCAGAAGCGGTAAAACCGGTATTAATATCAAAATCGCAATCATAAATTATTTTCTTTTTTTCTTATTTCACTGTCTCGCTACCCGCTACCTCGATATCGCCTTCTACCATTTCAACTTATTCAACACATTAATATCAATGGAATGGGTTGTCCTGTATATCAGAACAACAATTGCCAGTCCGATTGCCACTTCCGCCGCCGCCAAAACCATAATGAAAAAGACAAAGATCTGCCCTGCCGGATCATTTGTGTATACCGAAAACGCTGCAAGAAGCAGGTTAATCGAATTTATCATCAATTCAATTGACATTAGAATAACGAGGGCATTTCGCTTGACAAGAACTCCAAAGACGCCAATGCAGAACAAGGTCGAGCAGAAGATGAGGTAGTAGTGAATGGGGATGGAGGAGATGGGGGGCATAGGTTGGTTATTTTTTAATACTCAAATAAATTTCGCAAAACTGCTACTTCGGTAGCCTCCTGGAAGTGCAGAAAAACCTGATTCATTAGATGTTTTTATTAGTTGATTCGTTATTGTCGTACCAGCAATTACCTGAAGTTTTCAAATTTTCCCTTGAAGCGCTATCTGTTACTAGTGGTATTTCAGTACCGTCGTTATACTTCATAACTTTCATGTTCTCAACTATCCAAACCTGAGAACCAATAGAAATTGTATGATAAACGTTACCGCCCATGTCAATTACTGTTGTTGGGACTGTAACCGGATCATCTTCAGTTTTTTTACAACTAACCGAAATCAATAATAATCCTGTAACGATCAAAACATAGAAGATTGAATTAGTTGTTAATCGTTTCATAATGTTTGTGTTATTAGTTGTTGGAATTATCTTGGAGCCGATTTGATTTTTAATGAACACAAACGGATGACGCTATGGCAAGTGCGGGATTAAATTGTTGCTCAACTGTCAACCAGCACAAATGTATGTAAAGATTCCAAATGTTTCAACGAACACGCAAACCCCGCATTTGCTATAGCGTTTGTTATGCACAGGTATTATTTAATTATTTTGTAAGTATTTCCTGTTAATGTATTGATTACTTTTTCGTTATATTTCAATGTGTCTAGAATTTGCGAAGACCAACATTCGTTAGAATAAGTTCTAATAAAGATGCTCAAAGTGTCAACTTCGTTTTTGCTTAGTTTCAACATTATATCCTGATTATTTAGTGTCATTAATGGACTGAAGTCAAAATATATCGCACCACTTTCAAAACCCAATGGTATCGTACGGCTTGCAGTAAAAAGTTTTATTGAATCTTCGTGATAAGTTGTCCCAACTAAAAAATTGTCGGATTTGTCAACAAGTATGAGTTTGCAAATTGTTGGCGTA
>JBAXRP010000238.1:0-6998 GCA_037131145.1 Bacteroidota bacterium | reverse complement strand
GTGCGTAAAAGTAATAAAAAATGTCTTATAAGGAGGAACGCGCCTTCACTTGCCGAAAGTTGATGCTAAAACAAAATTAGTCCGGATAGCCGAAAGCATGAAGCAATTCTTGTTTAAATAACAAATGGACAAAGCGATTTGATTACAATATCTAACAGGCGTTGTGTTGATAAGTGGATACGCTCAGTTGCAGTTGGTAATAATTAATTTGGGTTTTTATATCCTTGATTGGTCATTTTCAGGGAAGAATTAATGAGGCAGTCATGCCGGGACGAAATCCACGGATAGATGAAGCGTTGACGAGTTCAAACTCAACCGTAAAAGTGCGAAGTTCAAACTGTCCGGTCTCTTTTGTGGGAACCCAATCGGCAAATTCGAGTGAAGGTTCGATATGCGAAACTCTGGTTTCAAATGTTTCTGGCTCGCAACCGGGCATTTTAACGTTAAAAACCTTTCCCGGCTCAATTCCTTTCATTTTATCCTGCCTCAGGTTGAACCTTATAAATTGTGTTCCTTTCTTCAACAGGGTGATAATTGGATAACCGATAGAAACAAATTCGCCTTTGTGAATTACTACCGATGAAATAATGCCATCGGCGGGCGAAAAGATGCGGGCGTCGCCGGTTATCGTTTGTGATAATAGAAGTCCCTGTTCAGCCTGCTGAACGCCAACCTGCGCCGCTTTTATAATTTCAGGTTGATTCCCTTTCTGCAACATGTCGTAATTCATTTTTGCCGATTCCATTTCATGCTTCGACGCCAGGTATTGCAACTGGATCAAATCCCTTTCTTCTCCCGAAATCACCTGTTTTTTATAAAGATTTTCGATCCGTTCATTGGTTTGCCTTGCAACTTCATACTGTTGTTGCGAAACCTGATAAAGATTCTGCGCCATTCCGATCAGTTCGGGACGCGTTCCTTTGCGCAGCAATTCGAGTTGTATTGTAGCGGCTTCGAGGTTCAGCCGCGCTTGTTGCTGAAACGTGTGGACTTCAGTACTGCCGAGTACCGCCAGTAGCTGATTTTCCTTTACCGTGTCGCCCTCGTGAACCGGGAGCGAATCCATTTTACCGGGGATGGTTGATGAAATATTGATAAATTCTGCATCCGCCATTCCTATAACCATGTTTTCTTCGGTTTGTCCGCCCCTCTTTATGAGAAAAAGCAATGCAACAATCAAAACAACAACCGGAACGAAGATGGTCCAGTATTGGGTTATGAATTTTTTCATCTGGTTTATTTCAAATATTCTGTTATCTTGTATGAAGCGCCGGTCAGGTTAAAATATTCGGCAAGCGCTATGTAATATCCTAAAACTGCCGTGTAATAGGTTTTTTCAATCTCTTCCTGAATTATCAGCGCGTCATTGATATCTTTGGGGGAGGAAAAATTATTTCTGGCGCGTTCGTCAATAAGCGAAGTGGTGGTTTTCGCCTCGCTTCTGGCGCTGTCGAGGGCGGCAATATCCTGACGGAGCGATTTAAGCCTGTTTAGAGCCACTACAATATTTGTATTTATTCCGGTACGGGTGTTTTCTTCCTGTAACGAAACCTCCTCTGCAATTTGTTTCGACGCCTGAATCCGTTTGTAATTTTTGAATCCGTCGAACAGGCTCCACTGAAGCTCCAAACCAACCATCCAGGGCGGCGTGGTAACAGGAAGGTCTTTCTGGTAAAGGTTAATATTGGCAATTCCGAAGAGGTTTGGAAGAAGCAGCGACCTGGCTCCTTTGATGTTTGTTTGCGCGAGGATCGTGTTATTTCCTGCAATCAGCGCCAGCGGATTTTGCAGTGTAAGATTATTTTCCTGCGACTGCATCGCGGTTTCCCGGTAACAAATCGAATCCTCTATTTTAAGCGTTGTATCTGCCGGAACGCCAAGTAAACGGTTCAGTTCTGCAAAGGCATTTTGTTTATCGAGTAACGTATTGTTTTGCCGGCTTCGGGCTTGAACAAGCAGGACTTTTGTCCAGCTTTGGAAGTAAGGCGGAATAATGTTGTTTTTAACAAGTTCGTAAGCAAAATTTTCATTTTTCTCAAAAGCCGTCACAGTTTTCTTATTCAGCGCATTGATTGTATTAAGATAAAGAATCCGGATGTACTGAATGGCAATAGTTAAATCCAACTCATTTTCGATCATCTGCTGGTTGAGTAATCCCGATTTCAACTCAGTTGAAGCCACACTCCGCGCTATACTCAGCTTTCCTCCAAGCCAAATCGGCTGCCTGACGAACAACCCGGCTGTAAAATACTGTTGCTGGCTTAATTCCGGATTATAATCGGGGTAAGCTGTTTCGATAATTTTTTTTGACGTGTTGTATATCTCCTGTTGTACCTGTCCCGGCAGGTTCTCTCCGGTGATTTGCCGGTAAACTTCATTTGCAGCATAAGCGGTTTGCTGTGATGAGCCGAGAACTACGCCATTTTTAACAGTCTGAAGATTTATCACCAGCGGATTGCTCAGATAGTTGTATCCTGCCAGCAGATCAACCGAAGGAAGCGCCGAAAGTCTTTCAGCCGTGAGCGCATATTTTCGCGACAGAATACTATGCTGCGATTGCCTGATAAGGAGGTTGTTTTTTTGGGCAATTGAAAAGCAGGTCTGTAAAGAAGTATTCTGACCCGTGAGCAGAAAATTATTGCAAAGCAGTAGCAAAATCAAGACAAACGGCAGGCAGGCATGTTTCATCTGACATTATTTTTTATTAAAGAAATTCATCGTTCGCTCAGGCCCGATAAGAACAAAGCTTTTGATTAACTCAATGGTAGTTTCAATCCGGGGGGTAAGCGTTTTCTGTTCTTCGGATGTCCAGCGACCCAGTACATAATCAACCTGGTATCCTTTGGAAAAATCATTGCCGATACCGATGCGTAATCTCGAAAAATCGGCGCTTCCGATGGTTTCAATAATACTGATAAGTCCGTTGTGACCGCCGTCGCCGCCTTTGGTTTTAAGCCGGAGAGAACCTAACGGAAGAGCAAGATCATCAACAATTACGAGCATATTTTCAAGAGGAATTTCCTCTTTCTGTAACCAGTAACGAACTGCTTTCCCGCTCAGGTTCATGTAGGTGGATGGTTTGATGATAATCATCATCCTTCCCTTAATGGATCCTCTGGCAACCGCTGCATACCGATCTATAGAAAAAGTTGACTTCAATGACAAAGTCAATGCATCCGCCGCAATAAAACCGATATTATGTCGGGTATCGGCATATTCATCGCCAATATTTCCCAAACCAACTATCAGATACTTCATCAAAAATTCGCTATTTCGTCATCTCACTATTTCAATACAAAACAAAAAAGGTGTAAAGTCCCCGCCCTACACCTTTCCTGAATATTAAAAATAATTACGTTATGCTTTCTTTGCGCCCGTTGCAGGGGCGGCGGCGGCGGCGGCAGCGCCTTCAGCTCCGGGAACGACTTCCTCAACAACCGCGCGGGCTGTTTGAACAGAAACGATAACCGAACTTGCAGGGTCGAGGAATGTGACATTTTCGAGTGTCAGATCTGAAACCTTCAGCGTATTTCCGATATCGAGCGAGTCAATAGAAACGGCGATCTCATCCGGGAGATGTTGCACCAATGCTTTAATAGCAAGTTTGCGCATCTTTTTAACCAGTTTACCGCCGCGGAGTACGCCAGGAGCAGTACCGGTAACTTTGATCGGAACTCCGATAATAACAGGTTTTTCAGGAAGAATCTGCATGAAATCAACATGCAGCATACGGTCGGTGACCGGATGATACTGAACATCCTGAACGATTGTTGTATGTTCTTTGCCGGCAATTTTCAGGTTGAAGATATAAACCACCGGAGAGTGCATAATCTTCATAAGCTCCTTTTCACCTGCCACAAAGTGAATTTGTTCTTTTCCGCCATACATCACGCAAGGTACTTTGAATTCTTTGCGGTGCATTTTGGCATCTTTTTTCCCTACGTTCTCGCGAAGAGAACCGCTCAATGATACCGTTTTCATAATTTGATTGAATTGATTGAATTGATTGAATTGATTGAATTGATTGAAAGTTCGCTTTTTTTAAAAGGCTGCAAAGGTAGGTAAAAATTTCAAAACTTAAACAGCGAGGAGATTGATTCTCTCCTTTTCAAACGTCTTATAACTTCGGCAAAAAGGTCGGCGGTACTTAGCACCCTAATCTTTTCGCTTTCATGTTGAAGAGGGATTGTATCGGTAACGATCAGTTCATTCAAGGCAGATTTTTCAATATCTTCATAAGCATTTCCCGAAAGCAGAGGGTGTGTAACCATAGCGCGAACCGATAATGCCCCTTGGTCCATGATGATCTCAGCCGCTTTGCATAAAGTTCCGCCGGTATCTACAATATCATCGAGGAGAATCACATCTTTTCCTTTCACATCCCCTACGAGCCTCATTTTTGCTACTTCGTTTGGTTTTGACCGGTGTTTATAACAAATCACGAAGTTTGCATGAAAGAATTTCGCATAAGAACCTGCGCGGCGGGTTCCGCCGGTATCGGGTGATGCAAATGTAAGATCGGGAATATGGAGGGTTTTAAGGTATGGAATGAATACCGATGAAGCATAAAGGTGATCAACCGGAACGTCAAAAAAGCCCTGAATCTGGTCGGCATGAAGGTCGAGTGCAATAACGCGGTTCACGCCTGCTGCCGATAGCAGGTTGGCAACGAGTTTTGCGGCAATAGAAACTCTTGGCTTATCTTTACGGTCCTGTCGGGCATAACCGAAGTAGGGAATCACGGCTACGATTGATTTTGCTGAAGCGCGACGCGCTGCATCAATCAGCATCAGCAATTCGAACAGGTTCTCCGACGGCGCGTGTGTTGATTGAATAAGGAAGACGTCCGACCCGCGGATATTTTCGTCAAAAGAAGGCTGAAACTCGCCGTCGGCGTATCTTACAACCGAAGATTTGCCAAGTTCAATGCCGTAACCTTGCGCAATTTTCTCAGCCAGGCCCGCTGTTGCCGAACCTGAAAAGATGTTGATCTTTGCTGCCATTGTGAGGGTGGATTTCGTGGCGCAAAGATATGCCATTAATTGAGAAGGCGCAAATTAAATAACCCATCAGACAGGGATTGACTGGAAACCAGGTTGGTTAATTCAGTACCGGAATAAAAATTGATTTCCCTCTGGTAAAATTAAATACTTATCTTTGCGCACCATTTTGCCCGGATGGCGGAATAGGTAGACGCGTTGGTCTCAAAAACCAATGGATGCAAGTCCGTGCCGGTTCGATTCCGGCTCCGGGTACGAAAACACCCCTAAAACCCACGACTGACGTGGGTTTTTTTTTGAGTACCCAAATGGGCGGCTAAAAGATTTTTTTAATTTTCCCTAGTTAAATCCATCAAGAATATTCCACATACATTGAACAACACTAATGCGCTGCTACATGTTGCATATCGATGCGTGATATTATGCAAATTACCGGACATCGGTCAAAAGAATCATTTCTAAAACATATCCGGGTCATACCAAAGCTGTATTCACTTCGTTAATTTTTAAATTTGTTTAGTGAAAAATTCCATCCGGATAGTTAGGAAGTCAATCATTAAACCCAATACTTTCATTGCTGGGTCTTGTTTCAATACTTCAAACCAATCATCCATATTTTCTTTGGTGTCGAAACGCATATCCATAAGCCAAAAATCATCTTTGTCCTTGCTTAATTCTCGGCTAATGAAGCCTTTTTGAGTTTTGATGAATCCATTACGAATATTTTTCTCAGCTTCAATAAATTGCCAGTCTGTAATGCCTTCTTTCAGTTTAAATTTGGCTATTTCTATGTATTCCATTTCCTTTGCCTTTCCTTTTTGTTTGCGCTGGCGTCATAAAAACTACGATAAGTGGAGACAGAAAAATCAAACCTATCTTATTAATTTTAATGCATCTCGCTTTTGTATAACTCCAACCAAGGTTTTAATGATGAATATTTCTGCTATTACGAATACCAAAGGCATTAATATCATTGCTGAAATACTACCAGTTACTATTATTGTTATAATTGTTTGAATTTCAATCAATGCCCTAATAATGGTGACGATGGTAATACTTTCAGGAACTCCTTTAGCTGCTACAATAGCAAGACCTAAACCAATAGCAAGGTTTCTTGCAGCAAATTCATAGCTGGCATTTTTCAAGATAGCGTTTGTCAGGTCAAGGGCAGAACCGTTTTTGAAAAGTAAAGACATATCAAAATAGCCCATTACACCAAATAGGATGTTGAGTACGGCTAAAGAGCCAACTAAAATTCTCAACCATTTTGGAACAATGTCAATGTGATTGCTCATAGGTTTATGATTTCAATTGTTTCATTGCTGTTCCCCAATCTTCTAAATGATGAACAGATGTTAGTTTTCCATCAATTACTGTATGAAAATCAATCGACATTATTTTGAATGATTTTGTTCCGTCTGTTGGTGTTCCCATGAAATCTCCTTTCGGTGTTCCGCTTACCAAACTACGAACTACATATTTATTGCCATCATTGGCAATGTCTTGCGGTTCCCATTTAAGGTCTGGAATTAGTTTCCAAAAGAATTCTACTTGTCCTATCAAAGCAGGTTTTCCTTTGCTTTCTACCGAACCACTTGAAAGAAAATCATTAGCTAAAACTTCTGTCAATACAGCAGTTGGTGTAGTTTCTGTGTTTACGGTTAATGCTTTTTTGTAAAATGCGGTTAACGCTTCTCTATTTTTGTCCATTTTTAAAAATTTTAAATGATTAAATAATGATGCAAAGATGAAGCAGATTCAAATTTTGCACAATGGACAAATCAGCCTTTGTATGGCACTTTTGGGAATGCTACCTTTTAAGGTAAGTTTCTCTAAATTCTACGGGTGTAGATGCTGTGTGTGATTTAAAGTAGCGAACAAAATAAGCAGGGTCATCAAACCCTAAGTCTTGGCCAAGTTCTTTGATTGATAAATTAGTATGCACTAAAAGTCTTTTGGCTTCTAATAAAATTCTATCGTTGATTATTTCTTTGGGTG
>JBAXRP010000237.1:0-6999 GCA_037131145.1 Bacteroidota bacterium | reverse complement strand
GATTGCAATTAATATTTACGTTTTGTTATAAACCCCCTTTTCGGAGGGGACTCAATATTTAATATCAACACCTCAGCGCTTACCAACTTACCAACTTACCAACTTACCAGCTTACCAGCTTACCAGCTTACCAGCTTACCAGCTTATGTATAAAGGAACCTCTTAATCTTCTGCGTGGCTGTTTTATCAAATGGATTTTGCTGATAGACCACAAGTTGTACCTGGGAAAATTTATTGACGCGCGCGTTTACATAAGCCTGGAGTTCCAGTCTCAACTCCTCAATCTTCTGTTCAACATAATTGGATACTTCATCTTTCAGGTAATTATAGCGCAGTTCAATCTCCTCCTGGTTAAAATGTACCAGCGCAATAAGTTTACCTTTTTTCTCAACCACCAGCGATTCGACTACATGACGAAAATTGTTGATTACCGATTCGATATCTTCAGGGTAAACATTTTCGCCATTCGACCGTACGATCATACTTTTGACCCTGCCTTTGATAAAAAGGTTTCCTTTTTTATCAAAAGCGCCCAGATCGCCGGTTTTCAGCCAGCCATCGGGGGTCAGGATTTCACGTGTAAGGGTTGGTTCTTTGTAATAGCCTTTCATAATGTTGTCGCCCTTAGCCCAGATTTCACCTTCGCCGGCATGTTTGTTTGTGTTCATGATTTTCAGATCAACCCCAATGCAAGCCGGACCGGTTGACTGGAGAGTAGGATGTTGCGGATTAAAACCTGCGAGCAGCGGCGCACATTCGGTAAGTCCGTAACCGACGGCGTAAGGGAAGCGGCTTTCAATCAGAAACCGTTCAACGGTTTTATTCAGTTTAGCGCCTCCGACCCCAAAGAAGCGCAATTCGCCGCCAAAGGTCTGCATAAGTTTTTTACCGGCGATTTTATGCAATAATTTACGAACCGCAGGAATTTTATAAAGAAGGCGGATTGTTTTTTTCTCAGTAAATGCAGGTAATATCTTTGAACGGAATATTTTTTCGATAATCATGGGAACCGTAAGAATTGTAGTTGGCTTCACCGCAAGCAGCGCTGGAAGAAGCAATGCCGGCGTTGGTGGTTTTCCAAGGTAATAAACACAAGCCCCGCGATACATCGGAAGGATAAGCCCCAGCGTGTTTTCGTAAGTATGCGATAATGGCAGGATTGAGAGAAACCGGTCAGTTTCGAGTATATTCTGAATTTCAAAACCTTTGATAGCATTGAAACAAATATTCTTATGACTTAGCATCACACCTTTTGGCGTGCCTGTGGTTCCCGATGTATAGATGATTGCGGCAAGATCATCTTCTTCAACATTATAATGATTTACCGGTAAAGCATCGGGATTGTAAACTACATCGCTGATAACTGACCTGATGATTGAAAAATTATCAATTCTGATAACAGACTGAAGGTTTGTAGTTGCTACCTCCGACAATTTGGAAGCCATTGCTTCTGAGGCGAAAATAACTTTTGTTTCGGAATGTTCCAGGAGGGAAGAAATCTCTGTGGCAAGAAATTCAGGAAGAAGAGGCACAACCACCGCGCCCATAAAAGTAACCGCAAAATAAGAAATAGCCCAATTGGGTTGATTTGTTGCGAGGATGGCAACCTTGTCGCCAGGCAATACGCCCAGGTTTTCCAGGAAAGCAATGACAGCTTTTATCCGTTGATCGGTTTCAGAATAGGTTATCGGTTTTTGTCCCACAAAAGCCAGAGCATTTCTATCGCTATACTTGCTGAGTGTTGCCGAAAAGAAAGCCGGAAAGGTTAACCTGGTGTTTTCTTGCATATTTTGCCGTTTACAATTTAACCCCCGTAAAGCGCTTCCGGAGGCAACTCTGTGGAAATAGGTTTACAAAAGTAAGCATTAATTATATACCTCTGACGGCGCGCAGTCCCCCTGAAGGGATCGCTCTGAAGACAATATCCTTTTCAATGAAAGTTTGCAACATCTCAAACTCAAATTCGACCAATTATTCGCTATTTGAAAATGAAAAAACCCTGTAAATCTATGATTTACAGGGTTTGATTATTGTTTCCAGTAGCCTGTAGGGGAATCGAACCCCTGTTACCAGGATGAAAACCTGGCGTCCTAACCCCTAGACGAACCGGCCAGTACTTGTTTTGGAAGCGCAAAATTACAAAATTTCTTTTTACCTGCAAGAAAAAAATAGATTGGCTTTAAGTCTCTGCAAATTCAATTGCATTTCTTCCTGTTTTTCCAATATAATGTGTAATTTTGCGGCTTGTTAGGAAATTCACAATACAAGAACTAAGTATATATAAATCAATATATTATGAGTAAAACAAAAAAATATTTATCATGTGACGGAAACCAGGCTGCCTCCCATATAGCCTACATGTTTAGTGAAGTTGCTGCTATCTATCCAATAACCCCATCGTCGAACATGGCAGAAAATGTTGATGAATGGGCGGCACATGGTCGTAAGAACCTTTTTGGCGAAGAGGTAAAAGTAGTTGAAATGCAGTCGGAAGCAGGCGCTGCGGGCACGCTTCACGGTTCGCTTCAGGCGGGCGCGCTTACCACAACTTTTACGGCTTCACAAGGCTTGCTGCTGATGATTCCGAACATGTATAAACTTGCCGGAGAATTACTGCCTGCCGTATTTCACGTAAGCGCCAGGTCAGTTGCAGCGCACGCGCTTTCAATATTTGGCGACCATAGCGATGTTTATGCTACCCGCCAAACCGGTTTTGCAATGCTGGCTACCGGTTCTGTGCAGGAAGTGATGGACCTTGCCGGGATAGCTCATTTATCGGCAATCAAACTAAGAGTTCCTTTCCTCCATTTCTTTGATGGCTTCCGAACCTCGCACGAAATTCAAAAGATTGAAATGCTTGAAGATGAGGATATGCGCAAATTGCTTGACAATAAAGCGCTCCAGGAGTAT
This sequence comes from Bacteroidota bacterium, assembly GCA_037131145.1. Lineage (GTDB taxonomy): Bacteria > Bacteroidota > Bacteroidia > Bacteroidales > FEN-979 > CAIVAT01. The sequence goes on along the minus strand of JBAXRP010000237.1, from coordinate 4,089 downwards.
CGCGATCGCGCCCTTAATCCCGAACATCCCGTTACCCGCGGCACTGCGCAAAATCCCGATATCTTCTTCCAGGCTAAAGAGGCTGTCAACCGTTTTTATGAACCAATTCCAGATGTTGTTGACTCCTACATGCAGGAGATCACAAAAATTACCGGTCGGGTTTATCATCCTTTTACCTATTACGGCGATCCCCAGGCTGAAAATATTCTGATTGCAATGGGCTCAATCACCGATACCATCAAGGAAGTTATTGATTATTTGATTGCTCAGGGCGAAAAGGTTGGTTTGATATCAGTACATCTTTACAGACCATTCTCGGATAAATATTTTTTCAATGTATTTCCAAAAAGCGTTAAACGTATTTGTGTGCTCGACCGTACAAAGGAACCAGGCGCAAATGGCGATCCTCTCTATCTTGATATCCGCGATTTATTCTATGATAAGGAAATCAGACCGACTATCATAGCCGGACGATATGGTCTCAGTTCAAAAGACACCACGCCTGCCCAGATTCTTACAGTTTATAATAATCTTAAAGCCAAAGAACCTAAGAACCATTTTACTGTCGGAATCATTGATGATGTAACTTTCCATTCATTGCCCCTGATACCGGAAATTGATATCTCGCCGAAAGGTTCCTATTCCGCCAAATTCTATGGAATCGGATCTGATGGAACTGTTGGCGCAAACAAAAATTCAATCAAAATTATCGGCGATAATACCGACAAATATGCACAGGCTTATTTTGCTTATGATTCAAAGAAATCAGGCGGCGTAACCGTTTCCCACCTTCGGTTTGGCGACGCTCCGATACGTTCTCCGTATCTTGTAATTACACCCGATTTTGTGGCTTGTCACGTGCCGGCATATCTCGAAAAATATGATATGCTGAAAGGACTTAAAGATGGAGGCACTTTCCTGCTTAATTCTATCTGGGACACTGAAGAGACAAAGAACCGGCTGCCTGATCACATGAAGAAATACCTTGCCGATCACAAGATCAGGTTTTATATCATTGATGCAACCAAAATCGCCGAAGAGATCGGACTTGGAAACCGTACAAACTCCATTATGCAGTCGGCGTTTTTCAAAGTGTCGGAAGTAATTCCTTTTGAAAAAACTGTTACCGACATGAAGAAAGCCATATATAAAACTTATGGTCGTAAGGGCGAAGAAATTGTAACTATGAATTATGCTGCCATTGACCGCGGCGGTGAACTCACCGAAATCGAAATTCCTGCGGACTGGTCGCAAATTAAAATTGAAGCTCCCGCTGATTCTGCAAAAGATCTATTTGTCCGGACAATTTTTGATCCGGTAAGCGCCATGAACGGCGATGATATTCCTGTGAGCGCGTTTGTTGGCAGAGAAGATGGCACTTTCCCCTGTGGTACAACTCAACTCGAAAAACGCGGAATCGCCGTCAACGTTCCTGAATGGATTGCCGCAAACTGCATTCAATGTAATCAATGCGCTTATGTTTGTCCTCATGCTGCAATAAGACCGTTCCTTCTGAATGACGCCGAAAAGAGTCAGTCGCCAGAAGGTTTGGAAACCCTAAAAGCAATTGGCAAAGAACTTGCCGGCATGGAATTCAGAATTCAGGTGAGCGTACTGGATTGTACCGGTTGCGGCAACTGCGTTGATGTTTGTCCAGCCAAAACCAAAGCGCTTGAGTTGCGTACATTGGGAAGTCAAATGAATGAAACCAAAAACTGGGATTACCTGATTGAGAAGGTTACGTACAAAACAGATGTTATAGACCGTTTCAAAACATTTAAAAACAGTCAGTTCGCTCAGCCGCTTTTTGAATTTTCTGGCGCCTGCGCCGGTTGTGGCGAAACTCCATATATCAAATTACTAACTCAGTTATACGGTGAACGGATGATCATTTCAAACGCCACCGGATGTTCTTCAATTTACGGAGGCACAGCTCCATTCACACCTTATCGTGCAAACGTAAATGGACAAGGTCAGGCATGGGCTCATTAATTGTTTGAAGATAACGCCGAGTATGGTTACGGAATGGCGGTTGGTATTGGACAACTGCGTAAACGTATGGCAGACCGTATGCGCGCCGCAATCAAGGAAAACATGATGGGCGCAGCTACTCTCGACGCCATGAAATCATGGATAGAAGGAATGTATAATGCGGAAGCTTCGAAACAGGCAACCCTGACCTTACTTCCTTTATTGGAAAAAGAATCATCTGAAACCGCTCGCGAACTTCTCAGTCTTCGTCAATATATGATCAAGAAATCAATCTGGATTATTGGCGGCGATGGTTGGGCTTATGATATTGGTTACGGAGGACTTGACCATGTGATTGCCTCCGGTGAAGACGTCAACATTCTTGTTCTTGATACCGAAGTTTATTCCAATACCGGCGGACAATCTTCAAAATCAACTCCCGTTGGCGCCGTTGCAAAATTTGCCGCATCAGGAAAGAAAGTCAGAAAAAAGGATTTGGGCGCTATGGCAATGACTTATGGTTATGTTCACGTTTCTCAGGTATCTATGGGCGCCAACAACAGTCAATTATTCAGGGCTGTTAAAGAAGCTGAATCATATCCCGGACCTTCTCTCATTATCGCTTACGCTCCCTGTATCAATCATGGTTTAAAACTCGGTATGGGCAAGGTTGAAGAAGAGATGGATCGCGCAGTTACCTCCGGCTATTGGCAATTATACAGGTATAATCCTCTGAATGGCAATGAAGGCAAAAATCCATTTACCCTCGATTCCAAGCTGCCCGACTGGAGTACTTTCCAGGAGTTTCTGAATGGAGAGGTACGTTATACGTCGCTTAAAAAGATGTTTCCGGAGGAGGCTGATGAATTATTCAAGGCAGCCGAAGCCAATGCAAAGTGGCGCTATGAACACTACAAACGTTTATCAGAAATGAAATACGAAAAGTAATTATCAGAAAAAATTTATATTTGCGGTAGGATAACATTTTAAAACTAACAGACATGGCCGATTTATCAACACGTTATATGGGGCTTCAGTTAAAGAACCCTATCATTGTAGGCGCGAGCAATCTCGTGAAAGATGTGGACAATTGCAAAAGGATGGAGGCTGCCGGCGCTGCGGCTATTGTATATAAAACGCTTTTCGAGGAACAGGTTGAACTTGAGCGCCTGCAAATGTCGGAAGAGTTGAATCAATATAATGAACGCCATGCTGAAATGATCAGTCTCTTCCCTGATCTTGAACATGCCGGACCACGCGAACATTTATCCCACTTAAAGAAAGTTGTAAATGCAGTGAACATTCCTGTTATTGCCAGCCTTAACTGCACATTCGACGAAACCTGGGTTGAGTATGCCAAACAACTGGAAAATACCGGAATCAATGCTCTCGAATTGAATTTTTACGCCGTTCCGGGAGATTTTAAACGCGAAGGAAAAGCTATAATAAACGAGCAACTCGATGTTGTAAGCGAAGTAAAGAAAAGCGTGAAAATTCCGGTTAGCGTCAAACTTAGTCCGTTCTACACCAATACCTTGATGGTGATTCAAAATATGTATTATGCCGGCGTTGACGGGTTTGTTCTTTTCAACCGCTTATTTCAGCCTGATATTGACCTTGAAAAAGAGGAACATCATTTTCCGTATAACCTGAGCAATGAAGAGGATAACAGATTGCCATTACGCTATGTCGGACTATTATTCGGCGAAATCAGAGGCTCTTTGTGCGCCAATACCGGTATATATAGTGGAACAGATGTTGCAAAAATGATTCTTGCCGGCGCCGATACAGTTCAGGTGGTGAGCGTCATTTATAAGAATGGTATTGATCAGATCACTAAAATCATTGAGGAGCTTAACCAGTGGATGGACAGCAAAAAGTATAATACCATTGAATCGTTTAAAGGAAAACTTGCGCGTAAAAATCAAAAAGATCCTTTTGCCTATAAAAGAGCGCAGTATATTGATATCCTTATGAAGAGTGAAGAAATCTTTAAAAAATATCCGATGAGGTAACAGCGCGAACTTGGCTATTTTGAGATAGGTTTCAGGTTCAAGGTTCCATTGGAACCTTGAACCTTGAACCTTGAACCTTGAACCTTGAACCTTGAACCTTGAA
>JBAXRP010000236.1:0-7037 GCA_037131145.1 Bacteroidota bacterium | reverse complement strand
CTGGAACATTGCAGTTGGCTTGGGGCTAACCGTTACCGGCATAGTAGTAACATTGGGACATTGAGCGTTGTTGATAACCTGCAACGTAACTGCATAAGTTCCCAGTTGGTTATATATATGAACCGGGTCTTGAAGCGTAGAAGTGTTATTAACTCCGCTGCCGGGATCTCCGAAATTCCAGTTCCAGTTAGCAATTGAACCTGCCGGCGTTGAAGCGTCGGTAAATTGTGTCGGACTACCGAGACACGATGTATCTGCTGAAAATATTGCCACCGGCGCAACGTTGACCGTAACTGTTTTGCCATTGAGAACGCTGTCAACGCATCCGTTTGAATTGGTAATAATCAGGCGAACTATGAAAGCGCCGCTGCCGCTGAATATATGCGTAGGGTTTTGCGCGGTAGATGTATTGCTGACGCCGGATGTGGGATCGCCGAAATTCCAGTTCCAGTTTGTTAATACCGGACCGCCGTTCAGTTGCGACAGATCGGTAAACTGAACCGGTTGCCCCGGACAGGCATTTGCGCTGAAGGTGAAATTTGCATAAGGACGGAATCCAATCTGAACCGTGTTGACTTTCTGTGTTTCACAATTATCAGTTGTAGTAATTGTTAATGTAACATTGAAAGTTCCTCCGTTTAAGAACATGTGCTTTACATTCGGATTTTCAGGAAAAATTACTGTTTTCAGAGGTGTGCCGTCGCCAAAATTCCATATCCACTTCTCGATATAACCGTGGGGCGTGGTAGAAAAATCGTTGAACTGAACCGAATCGCCGGCACAGTTCGGGGAAGAGTAAGTGAATGATGCAATAGGTTTACCAAGTACAGTTACAGGGATAATAGTGTCTTTCTGGCATCCCAGGCTGTTGGCAACTGTAAGTTTAACGTTAAAAACTCCGGTAGTGGCGTACAGATGGCTTGGATTTACTGCCGTAGAATTTGTTCCATCGCCAAATTCCCAGAAATGGGAAACGATTGTCCCTGAAATTGTAGTTGAAGAGTCGGTGAAGTGGGTATAACCGCCCTGACAAGCCACATCTGCTTTGAATCTTGCCACTGGACGGGCAGTTGTTGTTATCTGCGGATATGGTTTCAGGGTATCCTTGCAACCATTCACGTTGGTAACAATCAAGATTACATGGTAATCTGCGGCTCCCGAAAATGAGTGTGTAGGATTTTGATTTGTGGAGGTATTATTGGCGCCCGACAAAAGATCGTCGAAATTCCAGCTCCATGACTGAATTGCGGTACCGCCATTGATTTGGGATAAATCGGTAAACTGAACCGGCTGATTGGCGCATAAAGCCCCCGTGTGGGTAAAGTTTGCAACCGGCGCAGGGATCAGCGCAACAGGTTTTTCAATAAACCCAATACATCCGCGACTTGAAGTTACAGTCAACCTTACGAGGTAAGCGGAGGCTGCGCCGGTATAAGTATGGGTCGGGTTTTGCAATGTTGAAGTAGTTGCGTCGCCAAAATCCCATGCCCATGATGAAATTGTTCCGGTAAATCCGGCTGGCAGGTACGACTGATCGGTAAAACTTACCGGACTTCCGGCACAGCTTGTTGGCGAAAATGCAAAGCCTGCAACCGGTTTCGGATAAACAACAACCGGCTTTGTAACGCTATGGGTACATCCGTTTGAGTTGACGATTGTGAGGGTTACGTTGTAATTGCCATAAGCAGAATAGGTATGCTGGGGCGATTGCAAAATAGATGTTCCTCCGTCGCCAAAATTCCAGGAAGATGTATATGAAGCGGCATTGGCGGTAGATGTGTTGGTAAATGTGAAAGCATTTCCCTGGCACGATCCGGAAGTGTCGAAACCGGCTATTGGAAGAATGTTGATTGTAATCGGAACGGTATCGTATTTCTGGCAACCGTTAACATTTTCAACCATCAGAATCACGTTGTAGGAGCCTGCGCTGGCAAATATGTGTGACGGGTTTTGCAGGGTCGAGGTATTATTGGTTCCCGACCCCGGATCGCCGAAATTCCAGCTCCAGCTTTGCAAAGCGCTTCCTCCGTTGGTCAGCGATAAATCGGTAAACTGAACCGGCTGGTTTTTGCAAAGAGCGCTTGAATGGCTGAAGTTTGCAATTGGCGATGGAATAAGGTTGACTGGTTTGACTATGGAATCAACGCATCCTGTAGTCAGCGTTACCTTGAGTTTTACATTATAAGTTGGACCGACGCCAGTAAAAGTATGCACCGGGTTTGGATCCGTTGAAGTATTTCCATCGCCGAAATTCCATAACCAGCCTGAAATTGTCCCAGAATATCCGACAGGAACGAACGAATTATCGGTAAAAGATACCGGCGTACCTATGCATCTCACTTCAGCCACTGAAAAATCAACAACAGGTTTCGGGTTAACGGTTACGGTTTTTGATTTGGAATGAATACATCCGTTGGTGTCGGTTACAGTTAATGTCACGAGGAAATTTCCGTAGGAGGTAAAAATATGCTGGGGCGAGGCGAGTGTTGAAATGCCTCCGTCGCCGAAATTCCAGGAATGGGATAAAATGGCGGGCGCAGGCGTGGAAGCGTCGGTAAAAGTTACCGGATAGCTTTGGCAGGCGCTGGAATTTGTGAAATTGGCAACCGGAAGCGGATGGATTGTCACAACGGTATCATGGGTGTTTGAACATCCGTTGGCGCTCGTAACAACAAGAGTAACTATATATGGCGTTGTTGTTGAAAAAGTATGTGTCGGATTCTGAAGTGTGGAAAAATTGTTTGCTCCCGAACCCGGATCGCCGAAATTCCAGCTCCACGATTGAATACTGCCTCCGCCATTGGTTTGCGAAAGGTCGTTAAACTGAACCGGCTGGTTTAAGCAGGTGGCGCCCGGTTTACTGAAATTTGCAACCGGCGAAGGAATGCTGTTCACGGTTATCTCAAGCGAATCGGCGCAATTTGTACTTGAAATTACCGTAAGCCTTACATTGTGCGACGTTGAAACGCCGGCAAATGTATGCGTTACATCTGGCGGATCAGGATAGGTTACAGTTTCAGGAGGCGTTCCATCCCCGAAATTCCAGATCCATTTTTTGATATATCCCGAAAAACCTGATGGCAGAAAGGAGTGATCGGTAAATGTAACCGGACTTCCAATGCAACAGGCTTCTGAAACGGTAAAGGAGGGCACGGGGCGAGGATGAACCATTACCTGCTTTGTAACCGAATGAATGCAACCATTGGAATTTACTACTGTTAGCGTCACGTTGTATATGCCGTAGGAAGCGAAGGTGTGCAATGGCGATTGAAGGTTTGACGCGCCGCCGTCGCCGAAATTCCAGGCGTAGGAAGATATAAGACTTCCGGGCGAAACAGAGGCGTCGGTAAATTGCGTTGCCCCTCCGGCGCATGCCGTATCGGCAACAAAGTTTGCCACAGGTTTAACGGCGATGATAACAGGCAGCGTAGCGGAACGGCTGCATCCGTTAGCATTGGTCACCGTAAGGGCTACGTTGTATGTGGCTGCCGTTGCAAAAATGTGCGATGGGTTTTGCAAATTTGAGGTGTTGTTTGATCCTGAACCAGGATCGCCAAAATTCCATAACCAGCCGGAAATGTTCCCTCCGCCATTGGGTTGCGAAAGATCGTTAAACTGAACCGGCTGGTTTGCGCATGCAGGAGAGCCGGGAACTACTTCAAAAGATACAACCGGTCGTGGGGTCAATTGTATCGCCTGACTTACCGAATCTGTGCATCCAGAATTTGTAACAACCCTGAGCTTCACCGTAAAACTGTATTGCCCCGTAGGAAACAGGTGCGATACATTCGGACTTTCAGGACTTATGATGGTTCTGCTGGTTCCGTCGCCCCATGTCCATATCCATTTATTGATAAAACCCAACGTTCCCGAAGGAAGGACAGACTGATCGTTAAAATGAACCGATGTTGAGTCACAAGCGGGAGAAGTAAATGTAAATCCTGGAATCGGCTTGGGACTCACAGTCACCTGTTTCACTGTGTCGTGCTGGCAACCATTGGAATTTACTACTGTCAGCGAAACATTGTAAACGCCATATGAAACGAAAAGGTGTTGCGGATTCTGCTGAACCGATGTGCCTCCGTCGCCAAAGGCCCATGACCAGGAGATGATCGAACTGGCATTAGGCGTTGAACCGTCGCTAAAGGCGATCAAACCGTTGGCACACCCGTCGCTGTTGGTGAAACTTGCAACCGGCGCCTTGTTGATAACGATGTTTTTTTCAATGGTATCGCGACAATTATCCGCGTTAATCACAATAAGCCGAACCGGGTAACTACCTTGTGCAGAATAGATGTGCGCCGGATTTTGAAGCGCCGAGAAATTCGCGCTTCCCGACAGTGGATCTCCAAAATCCCAGCTCCAGGATGTTAACGGAACTCCCCCATTTAACTGAGAAAGATCGGCGAACTGCACTTGTTGATCCTCACAATTGGTAGTGGAATAGTTAAAGTTGGCTACCGGATGCGGAACGGTGTTAACGGTATGTGTGATGGAGGAATAACAACTATCCGAAGTCATTACCGTAAGTTTGACGTTATGCGTAAGCGCGTTTCCTGAAAAGAGGTGACAAACATTCTGATTCGCCGGAAATGTTACCGTTACAGGCGTTGTTCCATCCCCGAAATCCCATGTCCATTGTTTGATAATGCCGGAATATCCTGCCGGAAGCGTTGAATGATCGGTGAAACAAATTTCCGTATTACTGCAATGATTTCCCGGAAAGGAAAATTCAACTGCGGCAATCGGGTTAACGAGCGTTTGAATGGTGGTATCTTTTACGCAACCATTGGAATTTACTACTGTTAGCGTAACATTATAAACGCCGTGAACGCTATAAATGTTTGTTGGATTTACCAGCGCTGAGCTATTTCCATCTCCGAAATTCCATAAATGGCTGATAATTCCGCCGCCGGAATTGGCTGCCGACAAATCGGTAAAGGTCATCGGATTACCTGCGCATACAGTATCTGCTGAGAAGTTGGCAAACGGAGGCTGATTAATGGAAATGGATTTTATAACCGTATCGGCGCAATTATTCAGATTTCGGGTAATCAGAGTTACGAGATAAACCCCTGAATTGGCGAATGTATGTAATGGATTCTGAAGCGCTGAAATATTATTGACGCCGGAGCCCGGATCGCCAAAATTCCATGACCATAAACTGATGATTCCACCGCCATTCTCCGCCGAAAGATCATTGAATTGAACTGACTGTGCGGCGCATGTCGGAGTGCCTGGAGCAACCTCAAAAGCCGAAGTTGGTTTCGGAATAAGCGTAACAGGTTTTCCTATGGAATCAATACAACCGTAACTCGAAGTCACCGTTAACCATACATTAAAATGGTAAACGCCGCCCGGAAAAACGTGGCTGACATTAGGACTTTCTGGCGACGAAATAGTTGTGGCAGAGCCGTCGCCCCAACTCCATGTCCATGTTGTAATATGTCCGGGGAAACCGGCGGGGATTAACGATTGATCGGTAAACTGAACCGGCATTGAGTCGCAGGTAGCCGAAGTAAAGGTAAACGCCGGAATTGGCGCGGGTACAATGTAAACGGTTTTCGTCAATGAATTGGCGCATCCAGTAGTGTCAACAACAGTTAAAACAGCCTGGTAAACGCCGGCGGTTAAATAAAGATGTGAAGCGCTTCCCGGATTGGTGGAATGGGCGCTGCCATCGCCGAAATCCCAATCCCAGGAGGCAATAGTTGGGGGCGACATTATAGCCGGATTTGCAGTGAAGTTCACCAGCTTATTCAGGCAGGTCGGATCAAAGGTAAAATCAACCGGAGGAGCCGGACGGATAAATACAGATTTGATAATTGTATCGGTGCAATTATTAAAATTGACCACAATCAACCGTACCTCGTAAGTTGCATTTCCGGTAGTAAAGATATGCGTCGGGTTTTGTAACGCCGAAGTGTTATCAATACCAGAAGTGGGGTCTCCGAAATCCCATGTCCATGAAACATTATTACCGGCTCCATTCGGAAAGGAGGCGTCGGTAAAATGCACCAGAGTTTTTGCGCAGGTATCGGCATAATGGAAATTGGCAACCGGCGTTGGAATTACAGTTACATCGTGACTGTATGTGTGATAACATCCGTGGGAATTAGTAACGGTCAATGAAACCAGATATGTTCCTTCAAGAAGATACCTCTTCTTCACGTTTGGATTATTCGGGAACAAGACTATCTCATGCGGCGAACCATCGCCGAAATCCCACTCCCATTTCTCGATGTAACCATAAGTAGTTGTGGAAAGATTTGTGAAGGCAACGCTGTCGTTCGAACAGGTTGTGCCAGGATTTGAGAAAAATGCCGTTGGCTGAGGTTCGATATTCAAAACGTGCGAAATATGGCTGGAACATCCGCTGGTATCAGTAATTGTAAGTATTACGGTAAAATTACCGGTATTCAGGTAGAGATGAACCGGATTCAAATCATCGGAGGTTTGCCCGTCTCCGAAATCCCAGTGGTGGGCAGTCAGAACCGGAATATTGGTCAATATGGGATTTACCGTAAACTGCACAGGTTGATTCACGCAGGAAGTTTGCCATGAAAAATCTCCTCCCGGAAGCGGTTTTATAGTCACGCCGATTGTTGTATCTTTTTTACAACCATTAGAATTCGTCACAGTAAGTTTTACCTGGTAATTTCCCAATGCGGAAAAGATGTGAGCAGGATTTTGCAGCAGAGATGTATTGTTTGCCAACGAAGCTGGATCTCCGAAGTTCCACTCCCATGATGAAATAATCCCGCCTCCGTTGGGCGATGAAAGATCAGTAAATTGAACTGCCTGCGATAAACAAGGCTCCGAATGGTTGAAAATTGCCAGAGGCGATGGCTCCGGATTAATTATCTGTATTTTTACATTCCGGCAACCCAATGAACTTTCAACGGTTAATTTAACGGTATAGGGTCCAAGTCCGTTGTAAAGGTGAGAAACATTCGGGTTTGCCGGGAAGTTCACAGTTACATCCGAAGTTCCATCGCCGAAATTCCAAATCCATTGAGTTATGTAACCTGACGAAC
>JBAXRP010000235.1:0-7043 GCA_037131145.1 Bacteroidota bacterium | reverse complement strand
AAAAAACAGGTAGAACACCTTATTGCAGATGTGGTTTCTCAACAAGATGAATCAGTTCAAATAAGAAATCTTAAAATATTAATTGCCGAAGACGATGAAACCTCGGATTTGCTCCTTACTAAAATGCTCGAAAAAAACAACCACGAAGTTTTACATGTAAATACCGGAGAGAAAGCTGTTGAGATTTGCCGAAATATTTCCGACTTTGATTTGATCCTGATGGATATCCGAATGCCCGGAATGAATGGATATGAAGCCACCCGTCATATCCGTAAGTTTAATACGGATGTGATCATCATTGCACAAACAGCCTATGGACTTTCAGGAGACCGACAAAAGTCCATAGATGCGGGATGTAATGAATATCTTTCTAAACCCATTGATAAAAATGAATTATTGCGGTTAATGCAAAAGTATTTCGAAAGCTGATAATTTCAAAAGACTGCCGCATCGATTTTTCTGTGTTAAACCATTTTCGGATCGAAATATTCAAGCATCCAATCAGGAAAAGGGTATGCGGCAAAAGTTATTCCTCCATTTTTCAACTCCGCTATACGTATAAACTCTCGATAGTTGTCAATAAAAAAAATCGAATCTTTATCTGCTTTTATTTAATAATTGGATGGACGAGTTTCTGGCAGAACAACTTGCCTTCCGGGGTTGAACAGCTTTGCATAAATTATGGCTTCAGCCCCAAGAAATCAATTGTCGCGAACATTTTTCAGTACTGGGTTATCATCAAATGCCTGTGAGCTTTAACAATTCCTGGTTTACCGGTCATGCCAGTATTCGCGCATACAAATTTGAAGAGCAACTTGCAACTAAACTAAGAGCATTGTATCAACGTCGCAAAGGCCGGGATCTTTTCGATCTTTGGTATGCATTTGTGCTGTAAAAGAAAAACCGCCTGGAGTGGCGGTTTTCATTGATTTCCCTTGATTTTCAAGGATTCTGCTGTGGGATGTGAGGGAGTCGAACCCACGACCCCCGCCCTGTCAAGGCGATGCTCTAAACCAACTGAGCTAACATCCCAAATTTGATTGCAAATATATCAATTCTTTCTGAAATCATTACTATTTCTCAATTTCCACGAAGTTTATCGAGTGTATCCATCTATAAATTCTTAATTTTGAATTTCCAAATTAAACCTATTATCAATTCATTCATCCTATGAACCGCAGAATTATCAGTTTCATCTTATTTTCATGCCTGTTCAGTATTCACTCGGTCCTTTTTGCCCAGGGTGAAAAAAAATCAATTACCCTTGAAGATATTTTCAAGAACCGAAAATTTTCCTCCAAGGGAGTTTATGGAATACAATCTATGAATGACGGCGATCATTATTGCCAGTTGAAAAAAGACAGCCTGAATGTCTATGAATACGCAACAGGCAAATATTCAAATACAATTGTTCTTGCCAAAGAGCTGATTCCAGTCGGAGATACTTCCCCAATTGAAATGGGAAGTTTTGAGTTTAGCGAAGATGAAACCAAAATGCTTTTTGCAACTGATGAAGAACCCATATACCGCCGGTCATCCAAAGCTAATTATTATATCTTTGACCTCGTGAACAAAAAACTCTTTCCCTTGTCAAAGAACGGAAAGCAGCGTCTTGCCACTTTTTCCCCCGATGGGTCAAAAGTAGCTTTTGTCAGAGACAATGATCTCTTTGTCACCGAGATTTCTTTCGACAATCAGAATCAACCATCTCTGAACGAAACCCGGATTACTTCCGATGGGAAAATCAACGAGATTATCAATGGCGCTACCGATTGGGTTTATGAAGAAGAGTTTGAGTTTTCCCGGGCTTTTTTCTGGTCGCCAAATGGGAAAAAGATCGCATTTTACCGGTTTGATGAAAGCAAAGTAAAGGAATATCAGTTGACCTATTACGGAGATCTGTATCCGGAGCAGTATAAATACAAATACCCAAAAGCCGGGGAGGATAATTCTATTATCCAGGTTTGTGTTTATGACCTTGCTTCAAGGAAGGTTCAACCAGTGGATATTGGAAAAGAGACTGATATATATATACCAAGAATCAAATGGACGCAAAATCCCAATATCCTTGCACTTTACCGAATGAACCGTCACCAGAACAAACTGGAACTGCTCCTTGCTGATGCTGAATCCGGGAGTTCGCGTGTAATTTATACTGAGGAGAACAAATATTATATTGAAATCAATGACCATTGGGATTTTTTAAAAAACGGGAAAGAATTTCTGCTTACCAGCGAGAAGGATGGTTTTCGTCATATTTATCTGTTTGATATTGCAGGTAAACAAATTCGACAACTTACTATGGGAAATTGGGAGGTTTTAGATGTTTTGGGTATTGATGAAAAGAACGGTCTTGTATATTATTCGTCAACCGAAAATTCGCCGATGGACAAGGATATATATATGGTGAGTCTCGATGGGAAGAAAAAGGTAAAATTGAATCTGAGAAACGGAACGAATACCGCAGATTTCAGCAAGACTTTTAAATGGTATATTAGCCGTTGGTCGGATGTGAATACACCGCCAATCTATTCTGTTTGTAATTCGGATGGGAAGGAGGCAAGGGTTATGCAGGATAATTCAAAACTCCGCGAAACGCTGACTGCCTGCAATTTTTCCAAAGCCGAATTTTTTACTTTTAAGACATCTGATGGCACATTTCTTAATGGTTTGATGATGAAACCGCCGGATTTTAACCCGGCGAAAAAATATCCGGTACTTTTTACCATTTATGGCGGACCTGGTTCGCAGACAGTAACTAATAGTTGGGGCGCCATTACTTCATGGAATCAATTATGGGCTCAGCATGGAATCATTGTGGTATCTGTTGACAACAGAGGAACAGGCGGCCGAGGTGAGGAGTTTAAAAAATGTACATACCTTCAACTTGGAAAATATGAAACACTCGATCAGATTGAGGCGGCAAAATATCTCGGTTCCTTACCATATATTGATAAAAACAGGATTGGAATGTGGGGATGGAGTTTTGGCGGTTATCTCACTTTATCATGTTTGACCAAAGGAGCAGATTATTTCAATTTTGGGGTGGCTGTGGCATCGGTTACAAACTGGAAATATTATGACAATATTTATACCGAGCGATTCATGCGCACACCAAAAGAAAATAATGAAGGTTATGAGGATAACTCTCCAGTTAATCATGCGGATAAACTGAAAGGTAATTTATTACTTATTTGTGGAATGGCAGATGACAACGTACATCCGCAGAATTCCTACGATATGGTAACTGCCTTGGTTAGCGCCGATAAACAATTCGAGTCACAGTTCTATCCCAATAGCAACCATGGAATATATACCGGTAAAAATACGAGTTTTCATCTATATAAGCGGATGACAGATTTTATCCTAAGTAATCTTTAACCGGTAAGGATTTACTTAATGATCCTGGTTTCAGGATAAATCCGAAATCCGAAATCCGAATTTGATTTGGAAATAATAAATTAAGGTTGTAATTTTGCAGCCCTTATTTAAGGATAATAAGTATTCACATAAACAAGAAAGCGAGCGAAAAGCATGATTATCGTACCTGTGAAAGAAGGCGAAAGTATTGACAGATCTCTGAAAAAACTGAAACGTAAATTCGAGAAAACCGGCGTAGTCAAAGAACTCCGCGAACGTCAGAAATTTACAAAGCCATCTATCAAGCATAGAGAAAAAGTCAACAAGGCAATTTATATTCAGGGACTTCAGGACGCGGAAGCCGCCAAGTAGCAGCTAAAAGTTTTTTTGTATGAAGAAATTTTGTTAAGGAAAAATATTCGTATATTTATCCTGTTTTTGTTGCAATAAAATTTTTTCTTACTTTTCTTTTAACCAGTGAAGGAACGCTTTCTTGCATATATACAGTATGAAAAACGTTATTCTGCGCATACTGTTACCGCCTACCGCAACGATCTGACTCAATTCTTTGATCACCTTCATTTACAGTATGATACAAGTGATATCCGGGAAGTGAATCATCTTATGATCCGTTCGTGGTTTGTGCATCTGATGGAACATGAAATTCTTGCAAGGTCTGTCAACCGCAAACTTTCTACTCTGAAGTCTTTTTACAAATTTTTGATACGCGAAGGTGAACTGGAAGAAAATCCAATGAGGAAGATTACACCTCCTAAAACATCAAAACGCTTACCAGTTTTCGTAGAAAAAGATAAGATGGATATGCTGTTAGATAATATTGAATTTGACGAGGGATATACGGGTATCCGTGATAAAACAATTCTGGAGATGTTTTATTCTACCGGTATGAGATTGTCGGAGCTGGTGAATCTGAAAGAATCTGATATTGATTTTCATAACCATACAATAAAGGTATTGGGAAAGCGTAATAAAGAAAGACTGATTCCGTTTTCAGAAAGGTTTGAATCATTACTGAAATCATACCTGGAAGAGAAACAGTTTGTTTTTGGTGAAAATGTATCTTTATTTTTAACTGACAAAGGTAGGATAGCTTACGCAAAAATGATTTACCTGATTGTATGTCGCTATCTTGGGCTTGTTACAACTCTTGGGAAAAAGAGTCCGCATGTTTTGCGTCATACATTCGCTACTCTTATGCTAAATAACGGAGCCGAACTAAATGCTGTCAAGGAACTTCTTGGGCATGCAAACCTTTCTGCTACTCAGATTTACACACATAATACAATTGAAAAATTAAAGCGAGTATATAACCAAGCCCATCCAAAGGCATAAAAAAAGGAGGTATGAATGAATATAACAATCAACTCTGTCCATTTTAAAGCAGATAAAAAACTTGAAACTTTTATCAAAGAAAAACTCGATAAACTGCAAATTTTCTTCGAAGGGGTTATTGGCTGTGAAGTGATTTTGAGACTTGAAAATTCTGAAACCAGAGAAAATAAAATTGCCGAAGTTCGTTTGCTCATTAAGGGATATGACCTATTTGCAAAAAAAGATGCTAATACATTTGAAGCTGCCATAGACCTTGCTTCAGAAGCATTACGCAAACAACTGGTGAAACATAAAGAAAAGGTCCGAGGACTTTAACTTGATTTCATATAACATGATGATTTATTGATAATTATCATTTCGGTACGAAATTTGTTAAAAAAAAAGCAATTATTCCTGCCATTATTTTAAAAAAAACTTGTTTCGTATTTTTTTTGTTTCTACTTTTGCAGTCCTCTTAAAAAGAGCTACGCGCCGATGTAGCTCAGCTGGTAGAGCAGCTGATTTGTAATCAGCTGGTCGGCGGTTCGAATCCGTCCATCGGCTCTGAACTCCGGATCAAACGGAGTAAGGAACAAAATGAATATGTTCTTTGAATAATTGAAGATCAATCATTAGATCTCAAGTTCACTACCTGACATTATCCCGGGGGGATACCAGAGCGGTCAAATGGGGCAGACTGTAAATCTGTTGGCGCAGCCTTCGGAGGTTCGAATCCTCCTCTCCCCACAAATTTTTAGCTGGTAAGTTGGTAAGCTGGTAAGTTGGCAAGTTCAGCTTACGAGCTTACCAACTTACCAGCTTACCAACTTCGCGGAAGTAGCTCATTTGGTAGAGCGGAAGCCTTCCAAGCTTCAGGTGGCGGGTTCGAGCCCCGTCTTCCGCTCATAAATTCTTTGCCTTTGTAGCTCAGGGGTAGAGCACTTCCTTGGTAAGGAAGGGGTCAGCAGTTCAATTCTGCTCAAAGGCTCTCTGATTGTCGTCGGGACGCTTGAAATGCGTCTCTTCGTAATTGAAAAGAAAACAGTAATTGATAATTCGTAATTAAACTTTGTAATTAAACTTTAATAAAATGGCTAAAGAAAAATTTTCACGTTCAAAACCGCATGTCAATGTAGGTACTATAGGGCACATTGACCATGGCAAAACCACGTTAACTGCTGCCATTACTCTGGTTCTGGCAGAAAAAGGGTTATCAGAGTTCCGATCTTTCGATTCGATCGACAATGCTCCCGAAGAAAAAGCACGCGGAATCACCATCAACACTGCGCACATCGAGTATCAAACTTTAAAACGACATTACGCACATGTTGACTGCCCTGGCCACGCTGACTATATTAAAAATATGGTTACCGGCGCCGCTCAAATGGATGGCGCCATAATCGTTGTTGCTGCAACTGATGGACCGATGCCTCAAACCCGCGAGCATATCCTGCTTGCACGTCAGGTTGGTGTGCCTAAACTTGTTGTATTCATGAACAAGTGCGACAGTGTTGACGATCCTGAAATTATTGAGATTGTTGAAATGGAAATTCGTGACCTGCTGACTTTCTACGGTTTCGACGGCGTCAATACTCCGGTTATACAGGGTTCTGCATTAGGCGGGCTGAACATGGAACCTAAATGGGTGGAAAAAATTATGGAACTGATGGATGCAGTTGATTCTTGGATACCACTGCCTGTCCGCGACGTTGATAAACCTTTCCTAATGCCTGTTGAAGATGTATTTTCAATTACAGGTCGCGGTACAGTCGCTACAGGAAGAATTGAAACCGGCGTTATTAATAGCGGCGATCCCGTTGAAATCATAGGAATGGGCGCTGAAAAACTCAAGTCAGTTGTCACCGGAGTTGAAATGTTCCGTAAAATTCTCGACAGAGGTGAAGCTGGTGACAACGCAGGTATGCTCCTTCGTGGTATTGACAAAGATTCTATCCGTCGTGGTATGGTCATTGCAAAACCTGGTTCAATTACACCTCATAAAAAATTTAAAGCTGAGGTTTATATCCTGAAAACCCAGGAAGGTGGTCGTCATACACCATTCCATAACAGATATCGCCCTCAGTTCTATTTCCGTACTACTGACGTAACAGGTGAAATCCATCTGCCAGAAGGAGTAGAAATGTGCATGCCTGGTGATAACATCACCATAAATGTTGATCTGATTTCCGAAATCGCAATGAGCAAAGGACTCCGTTTTGCTATTCGGGAAGGTGGACGTACAGTTGGCGCTGGTCAGGTAACCGAAATTCTAGACTAATACTAAATAGCAAAATAATTAAAGTTTAATTACACACGGGTGTAGCTCAACTGGTAGAGTGGCGGTCTCCAAA
>JBAXRP010000234.1:0-7047 GCA_037131145.1 Bacteroidota bacterium | reverse complement strand
ATTTTAAAAACTCAATATGGCAAATTCAGGTTCGAAAGTAATGCTTGCAACCATCATTGGCGTTGCTGCAGGAATTGGCATCGGTATGCTCATTGCACCTGCCAAAGGTTCAAAAACACGTAAAAGGCTTAAGAAACGGATTATGGGTTTTGCCGACATGATGGAGGATGATCTGTCGGATAAGCTTAACGCCTTTAAATCGGCATTTTCCAATGAAGAAGATTATATAATGGACGACGAGGAACCAATAACTGATGAAAAGGAGACACTGTAATGGAATCAGGCAAAATATCTGATAATTTTACGCAGCTCACGGAAAATGTCAAAGATTATATCAACCTTCGGATTGATCTCGCTAAATTGATCATCACCGAAAAACTTTCCAAACTAATCTCTTTATTCTTAATCACGGTGATTTTCTTCATCCTATCGATGTTTCTGCTTCTTTTCACGTCGCTTGCATTTGTTTATTGGTTTGGCGCCGAAATTGGTCCTTCATGGCTTGCGGCGCTCATTGTTACAGGCGTCTATATTCTCGGCGGGATTTTTATTTATATAAAACGCCATGAATTCTTCATCAATCCACTGGTTTCTCAACTTACAAAAATTCTGATGGAGGATAAAGATGAAAATAAGTAAAAGATACATCGTCAAACCCGAAAAAATCCATTCATTGAAAGATATCGAACTGGAAAAGCAGCGGTTGCGTCTCGAAATCATGAAAACCGAAGCGAGCATTCAGGCAGAATATCACAACATCCTTAATGCGATGACCCTGAAAAATATTGCCTCAAATATGTTCAGCGATATCACTTCAACCTCTTCCATAATTTCCAAAGCCTTTTCGTTTGGCAAATCTTTGATGGCAAAACGGAAGAAGAAGAAGCATGGCGAGGGTTATGAATGACGAGGGACGAAGGACGAGGGACGAGGGACGAGGGACGAAGGACGAGGGACGAAGGACGAAGGACGAAGGACGAGGGACGAAGGACGAGGGACGAAGGACGAGGGACGAAGGACGAAGGACGAGGGATGTGATTCATGCGACTTAGGTTTAGGCAACTGTTGAATTTATTACGGTTAGTTTTCGGGTATCTCATTTCACGCATAACCAAACGTGTTCATCACTGGGGAATGCCGGTTGCCGTTAGCATTGAACCCAATAACACCTGTAATCTTCATTGCCCTGAATGTCCTGCCGGAACTAATGAATTAACTCGTCCGAAGGGATTCATGAATCCTATTTTGTTTCGTTCAATCATAGATCAGCTTTCACCTCATCTTGCTTACCTTACCCTCTATTTCCAGGGAGAGCCTTACCTGAGCAAAAATCTTTTTGATTTTATCGCCTATCCACGATCACGAAAAATATTTACAGTCACCTCAACCAATGGCCATTTTTTGAATGAAGAAACAGTTAAACAAACCATTGATTCGGGACTGAACCGTTTGATTATTTCCTTGGATGGATTTGACCGGCAAAGTTATGAGCAGTATCGCAAAGGCGGCGATTTTGCTAAGGTTCTCGATGGAATCCGTTTGCTGGTAAGCGAAAAGAAGAGGCTGAAATGCCCGAACCCACAAATCATTCTTCAATGCCTTATCCTTAGATCAAATGAAAATAATTTGAACGAAATCCGAAGGCTGGGAAAAGAACTCGGCGTTGATCAGGTTGTCTTTAAAACTGCACAGTTTAACGATTATAAAAACGGAAATCCACTGATGCCGGAAAACCCAAAATTTTCGAGATACACAAAAAAAGTTCAAAGTTCAAAGTTCAAAGTTCAAAGTTCAAGCCAATCAACAATCACCCCCCCCTTGTCACCTATCGCCACCTTACCACCTTACCAGCTTACCAACTTACCACCTTACCAGCTTACCAACTCACCAACTAACTCCTGCTTCCGCAGTTGGAGTTCCTGTGTGATTACCTGGGATGGAAAAGTGGTTCCGTGTTGTTTTGATAAGGACGCAACACATTTAATAGGCGATCTGACAAAACAAAGTTTTCAGGAAATCCGGGAGGGGAAACCCATCCATGATTTCAGACAAAAAATTTTGGTAAACCGGAAAGGGATTGATATTTGTTCAAACTGTTCGCAAACTTTCTGAAATGAACCGGGAAAAATCTCAATTCGTTTCACGTATCAAAATCTGGAGAACGGTTAGCTGTAAAAGTATTTTTCGATTACACTCAAAGTTATTTCAAAAATTCGGGATTTTTCAAATCTTCAACCGGGATGTCGAAAACCTTTGCATACCTGATTATTGTTTCGGATTTTAGTTTCTTAAAGACGCTTGGTTTAAAATGCCTTTTTACCCGCCATTTGCTAATTTCCATGTAGGCTGCGAGCATTGGGACTTCCATTAAAATTCGTTCCATGTGGTAAGCGATGGGACTTACTTTTCCGGCAATCACCTGCTGTTTTATCTCATTGAGACGTTGCTGGGCTGCATCCCAACTTTGTTTGATGATTATCTGGTTATTAGGATTCTGGTAATCAACTGCCTGAGTAAATCCCTTTTCCTTGTCGAAGTGGTAAAACAACTCACGGTTATAGGTGTAAATGAGTTCGTTTTCCTCACCTGTTTTTACTGTACTATTTTCCTTATCAGTGTGCATATCTAATTGTTGATTAAGAAAATTTTCAATTCGCCTGATGCAATAACAAAGTTATTCAGCCTGATTTCTGCCTGAACAATTGTGGCGTCAAAAATTTCGTGCAATATTGTTACGGCGGTGATGATCTCCTCGCCAACTACAGGAAAATCGTTGATTTTCAAATTTCTGATCCCGCCGATAAAACCGAGGGGCGCTCCGTTTGGTTTAATTCCCGGTTTGGCGCCAATACCTGCCGCAGCGGTTTGCGCCATGTTTTCGATCAATCCCGGCTCGCGGAACAACCCATTTTCGCAAAATACATTATCCTTACGGATTACCAATGATGTCACCGTGGTTTTATCAAACATCTCAATCAGTCGGTCAACCATTACCATTGGCGGCTTCTGAGGTATATTTATTTCTTCAAATGGTGCCATAAGGATCCTTTACGTTTTCGTTTTCTCATACGGTTCATAACAGTCGCTACATCCTCATCCGGAAACACCCATCTCCGTCCTGTGGCTTCTGCCCGTTCTTTTAATGTTTTGTAGTTTATTCCGGGGGCGATATAATAAACCGGTTCGAGCAGATCTTCGCCGGGTTTTACAATGCCTTCCTTCAGCGAAATTTCATGAAGCGTGGTTCCAGGGTAAATCCTCATGCCGATAAACGGAAAAAAAACCGTATTTGCGATTCTTTTGGAGTTTTCAAAACTTTCGTTGATGGTAAACTCTGTTTCACCGTAACCGCCGATTATCATGAAATGACAGAAATATATTTTTGCTTCGTTACAATAGTCTGATACTCTTACAACCTCATCCACGCCAAAATGTTTCCCGTAGTTTTTCAATGTTGTGTCGGAAAGCGATTCTGTGCCAAATTCAATGTGGGTAAGTCCCGCCCCGGCAAAAAGCCGCAGATGTTCCAGGGTAAGGTTATGAGGCGAGAAATAGGCTCCCCAGTGAACCGGAAGCTTTGAATCAATCAGTTTTTTTGCAAGTTCAACATTGAAATTATTGCTGATGTTGAATACTGAATCGGTAAAGAAAACGTAATCAACTTTATGTTTTTCATAGAGATTACGCAGCGTATGCACAATTTTATCCGGGTCGAGCGTCCTTAGGTTTGAACCATCTATAATCGGATAAGTACAATAGATACAGTTATACGGACAGCCTCGCTTGGTTTGCACGTTTACCATTCCGGCTTTATCCCAGTAAAAACCGAGCAGATCAGTATCGAAATTCAGATCGGGTGTTTTGATGAAATGGTTGCGTTCATTCACCTTGATCTGACCATTTTCGGAATAAACGAGTCCATCAATGGTTAAATCGGGTTTCCCGTTATCGAGGCTGATAAGAAATTTAAGGAGACTTTCTTCGCCTTCGCCTTTGATTCCATAATCGGGTTGTAGCAACCGGAAAAATTCGTACGGAAAAATCGAAAATGCTGATCCGCCAATAATTACAGGAGTTGATGTCGCATCACGAATTATCTCCATAATTACTTTATACCCGGCGATAAAGCTTTCCTGCGTATAAAAATTGACGTCATCCACATTTCGTAACGACAAGCCGATGTAGTCGGGCGAAAATTCTGCAAGGTAATTCCGAAGCGATTCCGGAGTTTTTATATTGAAATCGAAAATCCGCAGATCGTAATCGGGAAGGCGTTCGGAGAGGTAAGTGAAAAGGTAGGAAATACCCAGCGGATAAACCGGATATGGAATAGTAAACTTGTTTGCAGATATGAAAAGCAGTTTTTTCCTGTGCATATCAGTTTGCTGATTGGTTTGAAGGTTTTCCAATTTCAGCGGGTTTCCAAAAATCGTAGTAATTAAACCACTGAAGCGGATATTTGTTGAGAATCTCTTCTAATTTCCTGACATAAATAGTCACTGCTTTCAGAAGGTTCTCTTCCCGTTGTTTCTGGTTTGTAGTAAATTTAGTATAATGAAGCGGAGTCGCATAAAAATGATAATGTTTGCTTGATTCTTTTACGGCAAAAACGAATGAAACCGGAACCTTGAATTTTGCAGCCATGTTCACCGGACCAATCGGGAATTCGGCAGGTTTCCCCATAAAATCAAGTGTCGCCGTTTTGTTGCCTTCGATAAACCTGTCGCCATGCATCGCCACGATTTCCTTATTGGCAAGCGCCTCCCTGATCTGGAGCAAATGTGAAAAATCATTCCTGATAATAATAAAGTTGACGTTTCGATTTGTCATAACATTCGAGAGATAGTCTTTAATTCGTTGGTGCTCAGCGTCAAATAAAATGATATTGATACGTTTTTCGAGCCTGTTGAGAAGTTGACCTGCAATTTCCCAGTTTCCAACGTGAGCGCTCACCAGCAAACCTCCATTATCCATTTGCCGCAGGTATTCTTCACCTTCAAAATCGAAGGTAAACTTTTGCTGAAATCCGGCAAGCATAGCGACTTTGTCGAGCAAAATCTGACCAAACATGTAATAGTTTCTGTAAATGCTGATAACAGCCATGAAACGGCTGTATTTCATTATTTTATAATAAAAATGAAAAATTGCTTTAAATGCCTGACCTGATGTTGCCATGAAGTAAACAACCACGAAGGCGAGCAGGAAATAGGCAAAAGAAAGACCGGGATATTTCAGCGTCCAGACAAAAATTTTATATCCCAGGGCGCCACCGCGGGTTTTGCCTTCCCATGACGACATCAGCGCTCATTAAGGTTAATGCGACTGATGATGTAATTGTAGAAATCTTCGAGCGATTTGACATTTGCCATCTCTTCGGCTTTCATCTTGAAACCGAAGTTGTTTTCGATAATCACAAATAGATCAACAAAATCGAGGCTGTCAATACCCAGATCTTTCTTCAGATCGGCGGCAGGGTGTATCTGGGTTTCATCAATTTCAATCTCATCAATCAGGAGTTGGTTAATTTTCCTGATAATTTCATCTTTCTGCATCAGTGTGATTCTTAAACCGGTGCAAAAATAGAGATTTTTTTTAAGAAATGACGTTTTAAACCTTTCTGACGATGAGAGATGAGTTTGTGCCGCCGAAACCAAAGGAGTTGGAAAGAAAAGCCTTGAAATTACAGGATGTAGCTTTTGTGACAATGTTTAGCCTTGACGTTATTTCATCGGGATTCTCAAGGTTTATATTGGGGGCGACAAATCCGTGATTCATCATAAGTGTGGAGTAAATCACCTCGCTGGCTCCGCCCATCCACATTTCGTGACCTGTCATTGATTTTGTAGAACTCACCAACGGCGAGGAATTACCGAATACCTGAAGAATGGATTGTGCTTCGTTGCTGTCGCCCAGCGATGTAGAAGTTGCGTGGGCATTGATGTAACCGATCTCCGATGGGGCGATTCCGGCGTCATGGATGGCTTTCTCCATTGCCCGGACGGGTCCGTCAACGTTCGGCATTGAGATATGTTCGCCATTTGAAGAAAAACCATAACCGATGATTTCCCCCAAAATGGGCGCTCCCCGGTTAACCGCTGATTCATAACTTTCGATGATGACTGTTGCAGCCCCGCCGCTGGGAACAAGTCCGTCGCGGTCGCGGTCGAATGGACGGGAAGCCCGCTCAGGTTCCGATTCCCTGATTGAAAAAGCGTTAAGCGCGTCAAAACTGGCGGTTGATTCAGGATTTATTTCCTGAGCGCCGCCACAAATAATCATCTCCTGTAATCCCTGTTTAATCAGCAAATAACCGATGCCAATGGCGTGAGAACCGCTCGCGCAGGCTCCGCTCAGTGTGAAATTGACGCCTTTAAGCCGGAAAATCACCGAAAGATTCATGGAAACCGTCGAATTCATAGACTGGAAAATGTACCCTGAACCAATCATCATGGTATCCTTTTTCTTTCTGAGAATGTCCACCGATTCTACCACTGAAAGAGCTGAACTGTCATTTCCGAACAGAATACCAACTTCGTGCGAATCGAGGTAATGTTGGTCCAAACCTGAATTTTGCAATGCCTCCATTGTTGAAACATAAGCGTATTCCCCCTGAACCGACAGACCTACGCGCATACGGCGGTCAATCACACCTTTGAGATGCGGACGTTCAACCATTCCGGTAAGAGCAGATCTGAATCCCATCTCCTTTCTGACCGGATCAAAGATTATCCCCGATTTTCCCTTATACAGCGATTCCTTTACCTCCGAGAGATTTTTCCCAATCACGGAGTATATGCCCATGCCTGTGATTACGACTCTATTCATATTTTAAGTAGCGAAATGGCTAAATATTGAAATGCTAAATATCGAAATATCGAAATGGTAAAACATCAATCTACGTCCCTCGTCCCTCGTCCTTCGTCCCTCGTCCTTCGTCCTTCGTCCTTCGTCCCTCGTCCCTCGTCCCTCGCCCTTACGTATATAATCCTCCATTAACGTTAATTACCGCTCCGGTAATATACGACGCTTCTTCGGAAGCGAGGAATC
>JBAXRP010000233.1:0-7071 GCA_037131145.1 Bacteroidota bacterium | reverse complement strand
TCCTAAGGACACTACCCCCTCAAAGTAGCGTGTCTACCAATTTCACCACCTGGGCTTTTCAAAGGACTTAAAGGGATGCAAAAGTAAACAAAATATCATCGTTAGCAAAGAAAAAAATGATTTAGTGGTGCGATACCAGAAAAGCAACCATTAGCCCTGCGCATACAGTAAGAAATTTCTGTAGATTGTATCTGTGATTCTCCTCTGTTTCGAAAAGAATTGAGGTTGATACATGTAAAAAAATGCCGATTACAACCGCGAGAATATTGTTGAAATAGGTTTCCATTGAAGCAGAAAGAGAGGAGTTAAGGAGGTAGCTTAAACCTGAACCCAATGGCGACATTACCGCAAAAACAAGCAGGTAAACCAACGCCTTTTTTCGCGAGCAACCATAATGGAGAAATAGTCCGACAAGTGTAAGCGAGATAGGAATATTGTGGATAATAATACCAATCACCAGCGAATCCTGTAGCTTTGGATTGAAACTCCCCGAAATTGGCATTCCCTCAAGAAAGGCATGAATACACAGACCTATAAGCAAAAGAAACGGCGATACCTTTTCATTGTCGGTATGCTGGTGTTTATGCCCATGTTCAGCCCCTTCGGTTATTAGCTCAAGAACGAGCTGAAGCAGAAAACCGGCAAGCACAAAAAGCCCTGTATAAGCTGTTGCACTGCTGAATACCTCTGGAACAAGACTTAAAAATGTTATTCCGATCAGAAAAGCGCCGCTGAAAGCCAGTAAAAATTTCAGAAATCGCTGATCATCTGATTTAATCAGAAAAATCAGAGCTCCACTCGCAACCGCCGTAAAAATCAATAAGAAATATACCCACATATCGAAATGACATATTAAAAAACATTAGTTGAAAAAGCGCTCTTGCTGTCCATTGGTCAAATTGCCAAACTATTATAAGTTCAACTGAAATTACAAATTATAACCTTACCTCACATCAATCACCCTATACTCTGTGCTCACCGGAACTCCTTTGAAATTTTCCATAAAACGCTCCGTAACTAGCGATAAACATCCTGAATTAGATGGAAGCCCCATATCTACAAGGTCTGCCAGCGCTTTAGTATAGAATTTTTCGCTCATTACAATACGGTTTTCCACGCTTTTTGTCATCAGCCGGGCGGTAAGGTCAATATCGCTTCCATAATAGTCGTTGGTATTCTCAAAAAAAGAGATATTATGAACTTCCATACAGTAATGGATCGCAACCTTGCAATTCAGCAGAAGATCAGGATCGGGATGATTTTTAATCAGGTAGAGGGCGGAATAAATGTCTTCAAGAATGGCGAAACAGGTATTGTTCGAGGTTTTTTCACGAAGAATCTCTTCAGGAATAAAAAGCATGATTTCATCTCCGATGCCTTTGACGATATTTTTTTCAAAATGATTCGCGTACAAAAGATAATTAAACGTATTGTTGATTTTCCTGCCCCAATCCTTAAGCCCTCCCTGGTATTTCATATCAGTTGATCGGTTGATGTCCATGAAAAAGCAAATCCCCGGACATCTGGGAATGCCTTCTAAAACTTTCACCATCTCCGTTGAGTTCGGATCGCCGTAATGGATATATTGAGCCATTAGAAAACTTTAAAAGCCTCCTCCTTGTCGGCATAAATTTCAAAAATGCTGGTAAAACCGGATATTTCAAAAATCTCTCTGATATTTTCCTGGAGACCGCACAAAACAAACTTCCCCTTTGCCAGAGATATTTTCTTTAAAGCCATCAGCAGAATCCTTAAGCCACTGCTGCTAACATAATCCATCCTTGAGCATTCAACCATGATCTTGTCTTGCCTGTTATCAATTAAATCCATTAACCGCTTCTCCAGAATACTGTAATTGGTTGTATCAAGCCGGCCTGAAATTCCAACAACTACACATTTGTCAGTTTTTTCTTCAAAGAGTTCCATATTCATTCGTTTTTATTTGGTTAAAACATTTTAGTTAGCAGTATAATATTGTTATTACCCATTCTTTGGTATTCGATATTGTTCATCATTTCTTTGACAAAATGGATTCCAAGTCCACCAATCTGTCTTTCAGACAAGGGTTGGTCCATCACATTTCCGGTATTCTTTTCAAGAAGATTGAATGGTTTCCCATCATCTTCAAGGCGCAGTTGAATTTGATGTTCATCTATTAAATGGAATTCAATTTTAATTAAATGAGTCTCATGGTCATCATACCCATAAAAGACCACATTAGTAAAAAGTTCCTCAAGTACGAGGTTTATCTCCATGACAACCTTGATGGGGATTTGCCATATCTCTGCAAGTTCCTCAATCTTTGCTTCTAAACTTTCGAGTTCAGTAACCTGATTCAATAACGTAAGGTGATAAGTTTGCATAGCTTGACTGGTTTTCCTTAGTAAATCCTTGTATTGCAAAGCAAGAATGGTGATATCGTCGGCTTGTTCCGTCCCGGTGGAAAACCGTTTCACCTCTGCGATCAGTAAATCTGTGAGCGACTTTGTATCTTTTTTTGCCAGTGACGTCAGGAAGGATGCGAGATGAGCTTCTCCGAAAAAATTGTTAGCCCCGTTCAATGCATCCGTAATCCCATCTGTGGTCATCACAAGAATCTCGCTGGGGTTGAAGGAATAGGTGGTTGTTGTATAGGTTGAATTTGCAAAGATACCCAGAGGCAAACCATTTCGGATTTTCAGTTGATCCAATTTACCATTCTCGTGTAAAATATACGGATAGTTATGTCCGGCATTGCAAAACTCCATCACTCCCGATTTAAGATCAACAATTCCGGCAAAAAAAGTAACAAACATCTCATTCGGGTTTTCCTTGCACAACTCATCATTGAGGCTTGACATTAATTGGTTAAGCGGCAATCTGGCAGTTGCCTTTGCCCTGAGTAAAGTCCTCGTTACCATCATAAAAAGTGAAGCAGGCACTCCTTTTCCTGCAACATCGCCAATGGCAATGAAGAGATGGTCATCATCGAGGTAGAAGAAATCATACAAATCGCCTCCAACGGCTTTGGCAGGATCAAGGGTGGCAAAAAGATCCCAGTTTTCCGGTGTTTTAAAGCCTCGTGGAAGCATTCCCATCTGAATGTTGTGCGCTACCTGCAATTCACTTTCAATCTTTTCCTTGGCAGTAGTGGTCTCTTCAAGGTTATGGATGTAACTGCGCAATTCATTCTGCATAACGCCAAATGCCCTTGTAAGTTGAGCCACCTCGTCTCTGGATTTCCTTATTGGCAATTTCGCATTAAAGTCCCCCTGCCCGATCTTATGAGTAGCTTCAACCAGTCGCACAATGGGACGGGTCATCCTTCTTGTTATAAAAATGGTAGTTAAAAGCAACACAAGTATGCTGATACCAAATATCCACGACATAAATTTTAAAAAAGTGTACAGGTCGTCAAATAATTCTTCTTTAGGAAATACAATCCCGAACGACCACCCGGTATTTGAAACTGGCGCAAAACTCAGAAAACTGGGGTTTTTTTTGGACTCTATACCATCCATGTCTTTGAAATCGGATTTACCTTTCAGCATCTGTCTGATCGCTATTTGGGTCCCTCGGCCCCTTCCTGCAATAGCAAGATCAATGATATTCTGATTGTTCATTACTGTTTTTGGGGAAGTGATGATTTTTCCCTGTCTTGAAACCAAAAAGCCATAACCGGTTTTAAATATATTGATGCTTTTGACAATGTGGGCAAAACCGGAAAGTGAAACATCCATCGTAAGAACCCCGGTAAACGTCCGCTGTCCGTTAATCTTTCTATAAATCGGTGTCGAGTATGTACACATTAAAGTATCTCCGCCTCCTTCATCATAGTATGGTTCTGTCCAAACTGGTTTATTCAATAATTTTGGAAGACGATACCAATCCATTTTGAAATAGTCATAGTTACCGCTTCCCAATACCCGTGTTTGAATTTTTCCGTTTTTTTCAAAGGCATAAGGAGCACACCAATATTGATCGCGATTGAAAAGATAAGGCTCGAAAGCCAGGCATGTACCAAATACAAAAGGATCATGAATTATGAAATCCCTTGCAATTCGCAGTACTTCTGAGTAGCTGATGTTGGGATTTTCCATCGCCTGAACCAGGGTTTGTGGAACCAGTTCAGTCGGTTGCAGTACATTTTCAAATTGAGCAACCGTTTGCTTTGTCAAAATAGTTGCCTCGGTTTTTGCCTTTTCCAGAAGTAAAATGCTGGAGAATCCATATCCGATGACCAAAGGAAAAAAAAGAATGATCATAATTGCCACCAGAAAAAAGAGGCTGTAGCGGAAAGCAAGTCCGCGAATGAATTTAAGTTGTGGAAAACGGAAGCGCAAAACTATAGATTTTTATTTTTACGGTAAAAATAGAAAAATATCCTTCGTAAATCCGAAAATTGATACTTTTGGGATCAGAATTAATTTTAAAAATCACTCAACTATGATTCACGACATTCAGAAACTACAACCCGAGCCCCTTTGGCGCTTTTTCCTTGAGATTTGTAAAATTCCACGCCCTTCGAAGAAAGAAGAAAAAATTGCGGCATATATTCGCGAATTTGCCGATAAACATAAACTGGAATGCATTCTCGATAACGCTGGCAATGTATTGGTTAGAAAACCTGCTTCACCAGGTTATGAGAACAGACCAGGAGTTATTTTGCAAAGTCATCTTGATATGGTTTGCGAGAAAAATTCAGATACAATTCATGATTTTGATCGCGACCCTGTTACCCCATGGATAGATGGCAACTGGATCAAAGCGAAAGGAACTACGCTTGGCGCTGATGATGGAATTGGGATTGCTGCCGCATTGGCCATTCTTGAATCTGATGATATTCAGCACGGTCCACTTGAAGCTCTGTTTACTATGGATGAGGAAACCGGTCTTACTGGCGCCTTTGCTCTTAAACCAGATCAACTGAAAGGACGAATCCTTCTGAATCTCGATTCGGAGGATGAGGGTCAAATATTTATCGGGTGTGCCGGAGGCAAGGACACTGTTGCAATAATGCCCATGGAAACCGAAGCAGTGCCGGAAGATCATATTGCATTTAAAGCAAGTCTCACCGGTCTGAAAGGAGGTCACTCAGGCGACGACATCAATAAAGGTCTTGGTAATGCTGTAAAACTTATAAGCCGCTTCCTATGGAATGCACAGGAATCCTTCGAGATTGCCATTGGCGATCTCAACGCGGGAAATCTGCGAAATGCTATTGCACGTGAAGCATTTGCCACATTTACTTTACACCGTGATCTCGATTCCGACGTTCGCAATTATGCAAAGCAATTTGCCATTGATATTAAAGATGAACTTCGAGTGACAGAGCCAGACCTTACTTTTCATATCGAACCTGTTGTTTTGCCCGAAAGCGTACTCGACGAAGCTTTACAGGCTGATATGCTCGATGCTTTGTACGCCTGTCCGCATGGCGTGATTGCCATGTCCCGGGAAATTCCAGATTTTGTTGAAACATCCACGAATCTTGCCTCTGTAAAGTTTATTGACAAGAAGATCGTTATAACCACCAGTCAGCGAAGTTCTGTTGAATCATCTAAAAAAGATGTTGCAGATATGGTTGCCAGCGTTTTTTACCTGATGCAGGCTGATGTTGAACACTCCTCTGGTTATCCAGGCTGGAAACCCAATCCGGATTCGGCTCTTTTGAAGATCAGTGTTGATGCTTACCGCCGGTTGTTCTCGCAGGAACCGCAGGTCTTGGCAATCCATGCCGGACTTGAATGTGGACTTATTGGCGCAATATATCCTGGAATGGATATGGTATCATTCGGACCTACTATTAAAGGCGCCCATTCACCAGATGAGAGACTGGATATTCCGTCAACTGTCAAATTCTGGCAACTCACGCTGGAAATACTAAAGAACATTTAGTTACAAACCAAGTTACTGTGAGTGAAAATCACGGTGGTTAGCAGGTCTAAAGTCCCACACCCACCCCTAACCTTATTATAGGATTGGTATATGGCGAGTTGTAGGTATCATTGATATTGAACAGGATCAACAAATCCATGGATACCCTGTTCCCAATCGGTTGGCGATAACCTCCTCCAACAAAGATGCTGTTTATCTCTATGATCTCTTTCCCTGGTTTATAATAATAATAACCGTCAGTTATATATCCTTCTGGCGGAGCGGTTTGAATAAAAGGACGTGAATAGGTCATATACTCGTATTCAATATGAGCAAACAGGTTAGCAAGGAAACTTTCAAATATACTTGACAAGTAATAACGCAGGTATATACCTCCGCCAAAGACATTTGATTGAAATGGCAAAAACTCGCCAGTGTGAGTATCCAGAAAATAGTCCCTATAACTATAATATTGGTAGATGAATCTTACTCCAACATTCAACTGGTCAATGGTGCGTATCCTGACTTCCGGTGATAGTGTAATTCCAGTGATACTGCCTACCTGAAATCCTAGATTGCCTCCAATTGCGACTCTTCGCCAGAAGTTATCGGGTTTTCTTGGCGGTGATGATAATGAGAATACCGAATCCTGTGCATACATATCGCTGGTATATATAAGGAGGCAAAAAATTAATAAAGCATGTTTTCTAATCTCAGATTTCATATAATTTAATGTTTTGGAGATTTAATTGTAATAAAGATGCAAAGATAAGCAAAATAATTAAATTTCATCAATCTGTGTATCAATATATTATCAATTATTTTCATTTTTTATGAAAAATAAATGATAAAAAGCTTGACAGGTAAAATAACTTTTGTACTTTTGCACTCCCGTTACGATGTTCTTTGAATTCCTGATTGCAAAATTCCAACTTTCAAACAGATTTTTTATAGAAAAAGTAATTTTAAAAAAATCAAAAAATGTTTGGTGGATTGAAATAAAATTGTAATTTTGCAGTCCGAAATTAAAACAAAGTACCCGGATGGGGAAATGATAAAAAGTTCTTTGAAAGACTGAAGTAAATGTAGTAGCAAATATCCCAGATAATAATTAACTTGTTAATTTCTTTTGGTAATAGTAATACCTGATAAGATTAAATTTTTCCTTTTACTATGGAGAGTTTGATCCTGGCTCAGGATTAACGCTAGCGGCAG
>JBAXRP010000232.1:0-7104 GCA_037131145.1 Bacteroidota bacterium | reverse complement strand
GATGAGATTTTGGGAGGGATTTTCAGCAGGTTTTGCATCGGAAAGTAACCCCCCTTCCCTTCTTTTCCAACAACTTGTCTTTCTTTACTTTATATCATTTTATTTTCCTTTATTTGTTGCCAAACCCCTCTTTCCCCTACCTTTACATTTTTCTTTTAGTTCTATAATCTTTTCCTATTTTAGCCTAATTTTTTCAGCACATACAAATACCTTATGGATTCCGACAAACTCGACCTCTCCTCCCCCGACCTTGTGAACGAGAATTTCGAAAAACTGGCAGCCCTCTTTCCCAACTGCGTTACCGAAACCACTCAGGGAAAAGCAATAGATTTCGATCTCCTCAAACAGGAGCTGAACCACGCCGTTATTGATGGCACGAAAGAACGCTACCGGCTCGAATGGCCCGGGAAACGCGAAGCCATTGTTACGGCCAACCTCCCCACCACAAAAACCCTGCGGCCGGTCAGGGAGGATTCTGTTGATTTCGATAATACCGAAAACCTCTACATTGAAGGAGATAATCTGGAGGTGCTTAAATTGTTGCAGGAGAGTTATTTGGGTAAGATTAAGATGATTTATATTGATCCGCCGTATAACACTGGGGGTGATTTTGTTTACAAAGACTCATTAACCCATGATGAAGAAACTGAACTTTTTGAAAGTGGACAAAAGGATGAATACAACAGAAGGCTAATTCCAAATCCTGATTCTTCCGGACGCTTTCATTCTGATTGGCTTTCAATGATGTTTGCACGTTTAAAACTTGCCAGAGTTCTGCTTCAACCCGATGGAGTTGTTTTTATTTCAATTGACGATAATGAAGTTCATAATTTGAGAAAGATTTGCGATGAAATTTTTGGAGAAGGAAATTTCGCAGCACAGTTCCCTTGGCGAAAGAGAACTGCGAAATCTGATGTTCCATTTGGCATTTCACAGGATTATGAATGGGTTCTTTGTTATGTTAAAGAAAATTTTATTGCGGGAATTGAAGGTGGCACTCGAAAATATTATACAACCCCTGATTTTCCTGATAGACCATGGAGAATTCACGACTTAACCAAACAAACAAGTGCCAATGAACGGCCCAATAGCTTTTTCACGATAGTTAATCCAAAGAATGGCAAGAAATATCCTGCTAATCCAAATCGAACATGGGCTGTTACAGAAGATACATATCCAAAATATTATGCGGAAAATAGAATCGTATTCCCTGGAGATTACGATTTCCTCAATATAACAAAACCTTCTTTTCGGTATTTCAAAGAAGATGATGAGAAAAAAGCAGGAGAAATGTTTGGTTATATTCCTTTAAGTACAAATTTGCCTGGAGGCATTGGAATGAGCCAGGATGGCACAAAAGATTTTGCAGAACTCTTTGAAAACAAGTTTTTTAGTTACCCAAAACCGGTTGAACTAATTAAATATTTAGTTCAGGTTTCCACAAATTTTTCAAAAGATTCGATTGTTTTGGACTTCTTTTCAGGATCGGCAACAACGGCTCAAGCAATAATGCAGTTAAATGCTGAAGATGGAGGCAAAAGGAAGTACATCATGGTTCAACTCCCTGAAAAAACTGATGAAAATAGTGAGGCATCTAAAGCCGGTTATTTTAACATTTGTGAAATCGGAAAAGAGCGTATTCGTCGTGCAGCCAAAGAGTTAGTTAATAAATATAAAGCTAAACGCGCGGTGAAAGAGGCTGAACTTCAGAAAATTACAGAAGGACAAATCAGTTTGGACATCATTTCTAAAAATTTCGAGATCAATACTGAACTAAATAAATTAGATTCAATTATACACGACTCTGATTGGGGCTTCCGCGTTTATCGTCTTTCTGACAGCAACATGCAAGATGTCTATTACAAACCCCAGGAATACAACCAAGAAACCCTTGACATGTTTGCCGACAACGTGAAACCAGATCGCACCCCGGATGACCTGCTGGCCCAGGTGATGCTCGATTGGGGGCTTCCCCTCAGCCTGAAGATAGAACAGTCCACGATTTCAGGAAAGCAGGTATTCAAAGTAGCCGGTAACTCCTTGTATGCCTGCTTCGATAAAGGAATTGATGAAGAGTTTGCCAAAGCCATTGCCGGCGAAAAACCCTTGCGCATCGTTTTCAGGGACAATGGTTTTAAGGATGATACTGCTAAAATCAATGTGAAGCAGTTGCTGAAACAACTCAGTCAGGATACGGAAATGAAAGTGATATAAGTATGGCACTTCCTGTAAATATTGAAGAACTGATTCATGGTAACACCATTGAATGGGAGCGGCTGGAATTTAAGCAAGGCTGGAACCCTGAAGCTGTCGTTCGCACAATGTGTGCCTTTGCCAATGATTTACACAACTGGGGCGGCGGCTATATCGTAATCGGTATTGCTGAAAGGGATGGGCAACCCGTGTTGCCGCCTGCAGGTTTACATCAAGATCAACTGGATGCCATCCAAAAAAAGATTTTGGAGTTAGGGCACATAATCCAGCCCAACTATTTCCCCATTGCCCAGCCATATATTTTGCAAGGGCATTTCATACTGGTGCTTTGGTGCCCGGCAGGCGATAACCGGGTATACACTGCCCCCACCACCTTAGGGCAAGGGGCTGCAAGAGAACCTTATGTGAGGGTTGGATCAAACAGCATGGTAGCCCGTGGTGAAACATTAAGGCGATTACAGGAGCTTACGGCACGCATTCCCTTCGACGATCGAATGAACAACAGGGCGGGTGTTACCGATTTGGATTTGGGGCTCATTCAGGCTCATTTGCAAGAGGTTAAAAGCGATTTGTATGAAGAGAGCAAAACCATGCCTTTTGAAAATTTGTGCCGTACCATGCTTATTGCAAAAGGGCCGAATGAAGACCTCCGCCCGGTAAATATCGGCTTGCTTTTCTTTTCCAAAGAGCCCCATCAGTTTTTCGGGAGAAGCTGGATTGAGCTTGTCTGGCACCAGGATATATCGGGCCGTAACTTCAGGGAAATTTATTTCAAAGGACCATTGCAGAAGCAGTTAAGGGATGCATTGTCCTTTTTCCGGTCCAACATACTTACCGAGCAGGTTATTAAACTTGAGGAGCAGGCAGAGGCAATTCGTTTTTTTAATTTCCCTTTTGCGGCAGTGGAAGAAGCACTGTCCAATGCTGTTTACCATAAAAGTTATGAGTTGGGCAGCCCTGTTGAAATTCAGGTTTGGCCCGATAAGATAAATGTACTCAGTTACCCCGGACCGGTTCCTCCTGTAAACGCCATGGTTATAAAAACCCAAAGACATATTGTGGCCAGGGAGTACCGCAACCGGCGCATTGGTGATTTCCTGAAAGAGTTGCGGTTGACAGAAGGAAGAGGAACCGGATTTCCAACCATCTATGCGGCAATGGAAACAAATGGCTCTCCGGAACCCGTTTTTGACACTGATGCCGAATGCACATACTTTCTGGTCACACTCCCGGCGCATACTGGCGGAAGTATCGGAGTTAGTATCGGAGCTTCAGCGCTTACTTTCAACAATTTAAGCGAAATCGTTGCTTTTGGTAACGGAGTTGGTAACGGAGCTGGTAACCAGGCTGGAGAGCCGGCAATAGCTGTTATCGGCCATGAAATACACAACAGAGTCCCCGAAATGCTGACATTACTGAATAAGAAATTGAAGCGGAATGAACTCTTCAAGGCGATGAACCTCAGTAACCAAAGCAAAAACCGGGCAAAGTTCCTCGACCCTTTGATTGCTGTGGGATGGGTAAACATGGAATATCCCCATGAGCCAACACATCCGGAACAGGCATATCAAACAACAGAGCCGGGCAAACGTATTTTGAATTTGATAAATCAACAATGAAGTTACAATTTAAAGAGCAAGACTTTCAGGTTCAGGCAGTAAAGGCAGTGGTAGATTGTTTTCGCGGTCAACTGCCAAAAACGAACAGTTTTACCGTTGAGCGCAGCAAAGAGTTGATCCGCAAAGCCAGGCAGGCAGCTTCCGGCGAAGGTCCTGTAATCCCACTCGATATCGAAGTTCAGGAATCCATCGGCTACCGCAACAGCCTGATCCAGATTCCTGAATCCCAGATACTGGATAATATCCAGGATGTTCAAAAACTGAACAACCTGCACGAAAGCCAGCAAATCGAGCGCCCTTCCGGCGTAAAGCTGGGTTACAACCTCACCATCGAAATGGAGACCGGTACAGGCAAAACCTATACCTATATCCGCACCATGTACGAATTGCACAAAGAATATGGTTGGAGCAAATACATTGTCATCGTGCCAAGCATCGCCATCCGCGAAGGTGTTTTCAAATCCTTTGAGGTCACCCAGGATCACTTTCAGGAGTTGTACAAGCACAAGATCAACCCCTTCATATACAACTCCGGAAGGCCGCAGGACATCGAGAATTTCGCCTCCGACAGCCGCATCAGCGTGATGATCATCAACACCCAGGCATTCAACGCCAGTGGCGCCGATGCACGAAGAATTTACCAGGAACTCGATCAGTTCGGAACGCGAAGACCCATTGACATCATTTCTCAAACCAACCCCATCCTCATCATAGACGAGCCGCAATCCGTGGATGGCGAAAAAACGCTGAAAAGCATGCAGGATTTCTGCCCCTTGTTCACCCTGCGCTATTCAGCCACGCACAAAGTCGAATACAACAAAATCTATCGGTTAGACGCACTCGATGCATACAACAAACGACTGGTCAAAAAAATTCAGGTAAAAGGGATCAACCTGAAAGGCTCCACCGGTACAACCGGCTATTTGTACCTGGAGCACATCAGCCTCAGCACAACAAAACCACCCTTTGCCGTGGTTGAGTTTGAAAAACGCGCGGGCGATGGCGTGAAAAAAATCCGCCAGAAATTGGGTGAAGGCGCCAACCTGTACGAATTGTCCGGCAATCTTCCCTCCTACAAAAATCAAACGATATCGGAAATCAATGGCTACCTGAACAAAATTGTTGTCGGTGGCATAGACATTAACCCCGGTGATATCCTCAACGACAAAGATGAACTTGCATTCCGAAGGGTGCAGATTCGTGAAACCATCATGTCGCACCTGCAAAAAGAGAAAAATCTGTTCGACAAAGGAATTAAAGTACTCTCCCTGTTCTTCATTGATTCAGTAGAGAAATATCGGGTTTACACTGCATCCAACGAACAGGCATTAGGAGAGTATGCCCAAATATTTGAGGAGGAATACAACAATGTCCGGAACGATTTCCTCGACCTGTTCCAACCGGAGTATAACGATTTTCTCCGCGATACAGATCCCGGCAAGGTCCACAAAGGCTATATGCCCACCAACTATGCCGATTATCTGAAGAGGGATGATCCGCACAAGGTACACGAAGGCTATTTTTCAATTGATAAGCGAGGAAAATCCATAGACCCATCAGTAAAACGTGGCAGCGAAGAATCCGGCGATATTTCTGCCTACGACCTGATTATGAAAGATAAGGAAAGGTTGTTAAGCTTTGAGGAACCCACCCGCTTCATCTTTTCACACTCGGCGCTGAAAGAGGGCTGGGACAATCCCAATGTCTTCCAGATATGTGCACTGAAGAATGCCGAAAGTGGCAGCCAAACCCGCCGCCGCCAGGAAGTAGGCCGGGGCATGCGCTTGTGTGTAAACAAAAACGGCAACCGCCTCGATTTTGAATCCGTTGGCGATCAAGTGCATGAGATCAACAAACTCACGGTCATCGCCTCAGAAAGTTATGAAGCCTTTGCCCAGGGCTTGCAATCCGAAATTGCGGCCACATTAAAAGACAGGCCGCAAAAGGTTGAAATAAAACTGTTCATCAACAAGGTCCTTACAAACGAAAAAGGCGAAGAATTCAGAATAGATGAACTTCAGGCCAGCATCCTGAACAACACATTAATGGTTGAAAGAGCTGCCGATGTAAAAGGCAACATTACCCCACTTGGTCGGGAATTGATTGAGCAAAACAAGATGCCATTGCCCGAAAACCTTGAACCCTTCCGCGATGCCGTAACCAAACTGTTAAAATCGGTCTATACAGGCGAGCCGTTCAAACCTGAGGATGAACGTAAAACAATCGCGCTGAACACCAATGCCAATTTCAGTAAAAAGGAGTTTCAGGACTTATGGGAAAAGATAAACCTGAAAACCATTTATGAAGTGAATTTCGACACCGATAAACTGATCAACGACAGCAAAACCCATATTGATGCCCAGTTGCACATCGGCGATCGGGTTTATGAAGTAAAAACCGGCGAGCTCCAGGATGGAACAAAAGAACAGATGCAGGAAGGCACCCTGGTGGTCGAATCTGGCCGCCAGTATCTGAAAATGAAAAACGACCTCTACACCAACACTGTTTATGACATCGTGGGTGAAATAGAAAGCAAAACCAACCTTACACGCCGAACCATTGTCTCCATTCTCAAATCAATCAATCCAGGTACATTTCTGCTTCTGCGTAAGAACCCCGAAGAATTCATTGCCAAGTGCAGCAAGCTCATCAATGAAGTAAAAGCCAGCCTGATCATCAACAACATTGTTTACCATAAAATAGATGAACGGCACGACGCAAGAACAGTCTTTGCCAACAATAAAGACGCTTTGCGCAACTCCCAGCTCTTAAAAAGACACATCTACGATTACCTCACATCCGACTCCAAAATTGAAGCTGATTTCGCCAACGCGCTCGACAACTGCAATGAGGTGGTGGTTTATGCCAAACTTCCAAAAACCTTCTATATATCCACGCCGGTGGCAAATTACCATCCCGACTGGGCGATTGTTTTTGACAAAGACAAAGTCCGTCACATCTATTTTGTGGCCGAAACCAAAGGTTCCGATTCCGACCTGGAACTGCGGGAAATTGAGAAACTTAAGATCCACTGTGCCACCCAACATTTCAGGGAGATCAGCGGCAATGAGATAAAGTTTGAAAAAATAAGCAGCTACGACAAGCTCATGGAGATAGTTCAACTTAAATAGCCTATGAAGTTGATCGACAAGAATTTCAACAAATGCCGTCTCACTGACCAAAGACAACAAAACCATTACCGAACTCATCGACCAGGTCTATCAATTCAGCCGCATGTACTGGAAATCAATCCGTCAGCAAAACCTCCCCG
>JBAXRP010000231.1:0-7154 GCA_037131145.1 Bacteroidota bacterium | reverse complement strand
TTTGGAACAGAATCCCGAAGGGATGACATGATTATAGATTGAAAAGATTGATTTGAAACCAAATCCCGAAGGGATGACATGATTATAGAAAGAGATTTAATGAGCCTAAATAACGACCAACTTGTTTTTAGCAGATAAGCAATTAGTCAAATATTAGTCGTCTTTCATGACCACTTTACCAATGCTAAATTCATTGTCCTGTAACACTTTGATTAAGTAAACCCCGGAAGCCTTACCATTCAACGAAAATTCCCGGGTCCTTCCCAATCTGATCTCACTTGCCATGATCATCGAACCCAACATGTCATAAATTTTAACGGAAGCCGGAAATTCCGATGGATTTTTGGCAAGTTCAAGGACAAATTTTCCGGTTGTCGGGTTGGGATAAACCTTAAACCCATCAGCTTTCGATACAATAGCTGTACTCTTTTCATCCCCGCCGTTCGCCATCAAAGCCGGGGTCGCAGGCATGTTGCACCAGGATCCGTTCTGCGAAATGTATCCATGCAAATAACCGCCATGATTAACTTTGGAACCTGGAAGAAAGCTGATCTTCTGCCCAGCGATCAAAGTCGCGCCGCCGCCATTCTGAACGATAAAAGTAGTTCCGCTGCCTGCAACGGCAATGGTTTGCAAAGCATCGAAACAGGTATCCCTGCCATTGGCTACGGTTATGTTCTGAAGAGTTGTATTGATCGGAAATGCGGGAGTCACTTTGATGGAGTAATCTTCGGTTTCGCCGTTTCCTTCGAAAGAAAAGCAACCTGGGCTAGTACTACCGGGAGATTTTGGTTCCCAGATTACAACCTGGGCGGATATCACCCGCAAACGGGTCGTTCCGGTCAGCGCGTCGGCAGGTATTGCAATCTCGCCGCCTACCTCCACGCCTGGGAAATAGTAAACCATTTCATTGGGATCGTCAAAGTCAAAATCGTGGTTCCAGTCAATGAAAATATAGAAATCAAGGGAATTTCCCGTACTCGTTATACTGAATTGAAAGGCAGAGTCCTGCTGACCGGTAACAACCTGGCTGGTAAACCCGGAATAGTCGTGCAGGTTGGCAGGACAACCGTTATTGAGGTTCGAAATATTTGTGGCGCCTCCAGTGGTTAAAAAACTGGCAATTCCGGCAATATAGCAGCCGTTATGATATCCAAACGTGGGAATACAGTAGTCAATCATCATCCTGCCTGCAGGCGCAACCGGAACTGGAACAAGAGATCCCGATCCGGCGATTGAATAGCTGAGACAGGAGGCGTCGAGGTAATTGCCGACTGTTGCCGTATCGCGAACATCGAATGTTACCCAAAAGAAATTAGTTCCGTTGGAAAGCGCGAGGTTGCCGGAAACCGGGCTGTTCAAATCGGCAGAAGAGCCAAAAGGATGATTTGTTGAAAACGTTGAATCATGACCGGTATAATAAATCTTAACCAGCGAAACATCATGGACAAAATCGCTACTGCCGATGGAGTTGAGAGTGAAAGAGGTTACTGACAACGGATTAAGCGTACCTGTAACATTTATCTTTATCCATATGATCTTATTGTTCAATGAACCCCTTGTAGGGAAAGGCAGCGTGTCGCACTGGAAAACAGCGCCGTTTTGGTATGTCATCGGAGAACCTGCCAAAACGTTTACCATGTAATCTTCGGTTTCGCCATACCCAAAAATATACTGGCAACCAGGACCCAGCGTTTGTGGGGAAGTTTTCGGTTGGAACCAGGGTTCCTCCAGAAACGCAATCACACGGAGCCTTGTGACGCCGGGAACTGCATCGGCAGGAACAAAAACCGTATCAAACACCATCGCTCCCCAGTTGTTGTACAGGAGTTCGCCCGGATCGTCAAAGTCCGAATCCTGGTTCCAGTCTGCATAAACCTGAAAAGTAACTTCTGATTGGATGCACGACGCCATGAACTCAAACGACGCCCCTTGAGAGATCGTCAGGAACTGATTGGAAAACTTCGTGTAATCGTTTTGAGGATTCGAACATCCGTTATCAAAATTTGAAATATTGGTAGTTCCGCCATAAGTAAAAAAACTCTCGATCCCATAACCATAATAGTAGCATCCGCCAGGGTATGCAAATTCGGGGATACAGTAGTCAACCATAAGTTTGCCTGGCGGCGAAGTGATTGTCGGGATGTGGGTTCCCGACCCGGAAATCGTATAGCTGAGACAGGCTGCATCGATAAAGTTACCAATTGTAGCAGAATCAGAAATATCGTAAGTCACCCAGAAATAATTCTTTCCGTAAGATAATGTTGCAGCGCCTGTTACCGTGCTGCTCAGGTTGGCGACTGAACCGAAAAGCTGGTCGGGTGAAAAAACAGGATTTCCGCCGGTATAATAGACTCGAACCTGGGAAACATCGTGAGCGAAATTGGCACATCCTGAAGAACTGAGATTGAAGGAGGTCGCTACCAAAGGATTTTCCACGCCGGCAACATCCATTTCCATCCCGATTACCGGTATGTTATTCCGTCCGCGTGAGGCGGGAATGAGGGTATCGCACTGGAAAGTTGTCCCCGACTGGTAAGTCATGGGAGAAGCAGGCAACACGTTCATCCGGTAATCTTCGGTTTCGCCGTTTGAATACCATCCGCAGGGATCCGGTATATAACTGCCCTCGTTGGAATATAGCAGAACCCTCATACGGGTATCGCCGGTTGTGGAGGTCATGGGAACGAGAATGGTTCCGGAGAATTGCGACGAAGATGGGTTTCCTGCGTTGAACGCCAGTTCCCCGGCGTCATTGAAATCCCCGTCATTGTTCCAGTCAACCCAGATGGCGAGTTTGATGTAATAGTAGAATAGCCCGGAGGCGTTGAAACTGAATGGCGTTCCCTGCTCTGCCGACACTATCTGGTTGGGAAAGTAAGAATAATTGTTTGGGTTTCCGCTACAGTCAGTATGCAGATTGGAGATGTTTGTAATCCCCCCTGTGGTTATGAAGTCGTCAATATAATTATTGTAACAATTATTGCTAATAACAGGTTTACAAATATCAGAATCCATGATGGCTTCAATAACAAACCTCGAAGTTCCTCCCACTGATTCCGTCACAA
The DNA here is from genome assembly GCA_037131145.1 of Bacteroidota bacterium. GTDB lineage: Bacteria > Bacteroidota > Bacteroidia > Bacteroidales > FEN-979 > CAIVAT01. The sequence continues at coordinate 4,086 of JBAXRP010000231.1, read as the reverse complement.
CCCCGCCATTAATGTCCGCTGTATAGTAAGTTCCGCGACGGGTTGGATTTTCCTCCTGGGCGCCAATTGGGTAATATGTTACAGGGCTCAGTGTCTGCGCCAAACCGATATAAAAATCGCCGCACGGAATTACCGGGGGATTTGGAAAATCGAAGGTATGGTACTTCCAGGAGTTTGCCGCTGTAAGGGGATAATTGACAGATAGGGCAATAATCTGTCCGGAAGCATTGAGCGCCACCGCGTAAACATTCTGTCCGACTCCGGAGCCAAGTCCGATTCTTGCGGCATTTATATTTTTCACGCTGTTAACATGGTATTTTACAAGCCATAATCCGGCGGGCGATCCCGGTTGCCCTCCCCATGTAAAACCAATGCCCGATCCAAAAGGAACGGTATCGAAATATGCGTACTGGTTTAAGGTAATTTCCTGAGCATAGTTTTTGGAGTTATCGGGCAAATAGTCATCGCCGGGAAGGGTGATATTAACGGTATTATAACCCAAAGCCGAAGGTGTAAACCCTGGAAATCCGACGGTGAAACCTGAATCGGGTTTTAATATATGGATTGTATCAACCGCTGAAAACTGGTTTTGCCCGCTGATTTCAAGTTGAACCGGAACGTTGGTAAGCGTATCATAACCGGAATTTTTAATATATGCTTTTACATTATGGGGCAATCCGATTGGAACAGGCAATTTTCCAAGCGTATAAACTTCCACCACAGCGGCGTCATGGGCAACCTTTGGATAAAAACTGAAAGACCTCCCGGGTTCCGGTAACGGGCGGGGCGCATTTCCATAGTTGAAGGCGTAACAAGTTGAGCAGTAATTGCCAGGGTTAAACGTTGCATTTTGCCAAACGGACATACTGCCTTTCGTGACTGTTATAAGCTGATTATTTGCTGTGGATGTTCCTTTAAGTCCAACGCCGGCGGCTCGCCATGCCGACAGGTGTTCCGACGGTTGCCATGTTCCGTAAACGAATTCAACAACGCCGCTTTCATGTAATCTGATCTGAAATTCAAGGTTATCGAATTGATGATCGGGCGGTTCAACTTTTTCCCGGAGGTTTTTAAACTGGATAATACAAATTCTGTTTCCGGGAGTTCCTTCCGTAAAAACCCTGAACTCGGCAGGGTTTGAGCCTGCATCAAGGTCATTGTTGAATGGGCTGATAAGAAAAACATTGGCGAAATGCGGGCTGCTGAAAATACCGCCCATGTCGCCGGCGAAACCTCTCGGCAGGCTGAAAAACTGTGCCGAATCTGCCGGGTGGATATTTCCGAGTTTTATAAAACCATTGGAATTTAACACGAACTGGATGAAGGTGGCTCCTGCAAATTGAAAATTGAATCCGATATTGACCGGTTGAGAATGGCAGTTGTCATAATTATCAACCGGAATTATTGTTCCGACGCCCGAAATATCAGTGTAAACGCCAACCTGATTAACGGTTCTTTCAGGAGTGAATGTGAAGTTGCCGGCAGGCGGCGAAATCGTGGTAAAAGTCCTGTCGCCGCCGTAAAATACTCCTACGCAGTTTTCGGTTTTTACCCGGAAATGATAAGTTGTTGCGGCGGCAATTCCGGTAATTTCAGACTCGAAGGCAATGGGCGTGTAACCGGTGAGGGTATCAGGAACTGCATTAACCGTATAACCATAAGTGGTATCAGTTCCAAACTCGAAGCTAACCGCCGTAGGGATACCAGAAGGATTAGCCGTTCCATTGAGTTTTACGCTGTAAAATGTAATGTTTGTGGCGGAATCGCCTGTGATGGTTTGGGAAAAAGAGGCAATATGAAATCCAGAAATGGATAAGAAAATGAGAAGCGTGTAAATTGTTTTCATTGGGTTGAAATCTTGTTTACATGTGAACGATCTTAATAACTCATTTGGGCTCCGGCAAAGTTTAAATCAATAATCTTTCCTATTGCAAATCCATCTCTATCTGATACACATCAAGTTCGTGAACGAGTTTAAGCATATCGGTTTCAGATTGGTTGACTGGTTTCTTTTTCCGCGCATAATCTGCCCTTTGGGGTAGGGTTTCTTATTGGATATTCTCAAAATTATCTCTTTTAAAGAATCGTCGTTTATTCATTGTTCATTGGGATTGAATACAAAAAATTGCTATTCAAAATCAAATTATTGTTCAAATATAAAACTTTAAACCTGCAAAACTGATTACTAAACCGATTATTTTCTAAATTTGTTACCAACCAAAACCCCTTGTATGAAACAGTTTTTCAAATTCATGTTTGCCAGTATGCTGGGAACATTTCTAATGATTGTTATTGTAATTCTAATAACTTTTGGAATTGTCGCCGCCTTTGTTGCTGCCGCATCCAGTGAGGAAGTAATTATCTCTAAAAATACCTTATTGCATGTAAAACTCAATAAATCAATTGTTGACCGGAGTTCAAAAACGAAGTTTGTGATGGGTTATGCCGGACCGGATAAATTAATTGGACTTAATGATATGTTAGCCAATCTGAAAAAAGCAAAGATTGATGATAATATTGCAGGAATTTACCTCGATTTAAGCGAAATTCCGGCTGGGATTTCAACGGTAAATGAAATCCGCGATGGACTTATTGATTTCAAATCCTCCGGCAAATTTATCTGGGCATACAGTGAAGTTTACTCGCAAAAATCGTACTACCTTGCCAGCGTTGCCGATAAAATCTTTCTGAACCCTCAGGGAATTATCGAGTTCAAAGGTCTTACTTATGAAGGGGCTTTCCTGAAAGGCTTACTTGCAAAACTCGATATAAAAATGCAGGTAATTCGTCACGGGAAGTTTAAAGCTGCCACAGAGCCTTTGTTTCTCGATAAAATGAGCGCTGAAAACCGGGAACAGATAACAAAATTGATCAATGATGTTTGGGATGACATGTTGATTGCCATTTCTGAATCGCGAAAGATTTCCCGACAGGATTTGAATCGAATTGCCGACAGTTTATTACTTCAGACGCCGGAAGACGCCCTCAGATTAAAATTTGTGGATCAACTGATTTATAAAGATGAATTGATTGCCGAGTTCAAAAAGAAATTGAAACTGGAATCCAGGGATAAAATTGAATATGTATCGCTGGAAAGTTATACCGATGTAGCTGACACAAAAAAATCTGTTTCCGGCAGCGCTAAAATTGCGATTATTTATGCCAGCGGTTCAATTGGCGGGGGTGAAGGAGACGATGAATCAATTGGTTCGGAAAGAATATCAAAAGCAATAAGAAAAGCGCGGGAAGACGATAAAATAAAAGCGATTGTATTTCGTATCAACTCAGGCGGAGGCAGCGCATTGGCAAGCGATGTGATATGGCGCGAAATTGACCTTGCCCGTAAAGCGAAACCGGTTGTTGCTTCGCTGGGCGACGTAGCAGCCAGCGGCGGTTATTACATTGCCTGCGCCGCCACAAAAATTATTGCAGATCCATCAACAATTACAGGTTCGATTGGCGTTTTTGGCGTTATCCCCAACATGGAAGGTCTATTCTCAAACAAGATTGGAATTACATTTGATTGGGCAATGACCAATAAAAACGGCGATTACATACCGGTTATGAAACCGCTTTCTCCTTATCAAACCCAATTGATTCAGCGTGAAGTTGATCATATATATAATGTTTTCACCGGTAAAGTTGCAGATGGCAGGAAACTTTCCAGAGAAAAGGTGGATGACATAGGACAGGGGCGCATCTGGAGCGGCGTTGATGCAGAAAAACTCGGACTGATTGATGAATTTGGCGGATTAACCAAAGCTGTTGAAATTGCAGCAAAACTGGCGAAGGTGAAAGATTACAGAACCATCTCTTTACCTGAACAAAAAGAGTGGTTTCAGGAGTTGATTGACCAGATAACAGGAAACGATCCATCGGCAAAAATCAGGGAGGTTCTGGGACCAGACTATCGGTACTATCAGTACTTTAAGGAGATTCGGGAGATGAATGGCATTCAGGCGCGATTGCTTTTGGATATAAATATCAATTAATTATACTAAAGTTCAAGGTTCAAGGTTCAAGGTTCAAGGTTGAGCCTACTCCGAAAAGGAAACAATTTGGACTAAAGTCCAGTAACTATCTGGT
>JBAXRP010000230.1:0-7186 GCA_037131145.1 Bacteroidota bacterium | reverse complement strand
GCAAAGGCATAACTGGGGCTTCGTGAAGCGCATCGAGAAAATCTTCGCGGTTTACTCCCAGTTCATCTGCATATATCAAAGGGACATGCTCATCCGATTCTTCATTCCGCACCTGTCCGATGAACCAGTTTGCCAAATGTTTGCCGCCAACGATGATGCTTGCGCCCGATACCATTAAACCACAATCCATACAAGGTTGAACAAACAAATCAAGCGAGCGCTGACTACCGGTTAGGGGTTCTGATTTGAAACAGTTTGAGCGACCTTTTTCTGTTTGTCTTATGACGTCGTCACACAGTCGGCAAAAGTTACTTGGTTGAGTAATTGGCGTGCCATTGGGATGTGCGAGAATTGAAGCGACGCCGATAGCGTCGGAAAACAAATCCTGCATTCGCTGAATTTCCTGAAGATTAAAAATGTCGGCAAAGTGAATTTCATTTACTTGTCCGATCTCAATTGGATTTCCTTCCCGGTTCTTCATAATATCCTATATTTATTGCTGATTACTTGACGTCAATGTGTTCTTTCTATTTTTTGGTCTTTCCTTTGCAAACAACCCTGCGGTATATTTATCGTACAATTCAAAAAGAAATTCGATGCGTTTGATTTCGTTGGTAAAAGGCTGCGGGCGGTAAGCCAAATCAACGGCTTTGTCGAGTTCGTGATGGGCTTTTACCAAATCGGGCGGCATGGTTAGCGGGCTATATAAATCGGCAAGGCTGCTTTTGGCAAATATAGCCCTCGTATCCAATACTTTTTGGGCAGCGCTTTCGATGGCTTGTTTTTGCTTGTCAGTTGGATTTTCAGGCCATGGGAAGTTGTTGTAAATGATAGTATTTGAATAGCGAAAACTGATTTCCAATCTTCCGCCTACATGTTTGACCCACGCTATATGCATTTCGGAGGATAAAACGCCAAAATGGAACAGTTTACCATTAGAAACAAACAAGCAGGTATCTCCAACAATGTTATCGGGAGAAAAGAAACCTATTGGAATATATTTTCGATTTTCACTTGACACTCTTGGAATTAGGATATAAGCTGTTTCCGGTTGCCGGTTTTCACCAAAAAGAGCCGGATAGGCGGAAAGTTTTTTTGTAGTTTCCCTCGCGCTCGATTCCCTTAACCTTTTTACGCCGGCAACTCTTCTTGATACTTCGATCAGGTTTCGTAAAACTGTAGGATTAATGTTTACAAGCCATAAACACCAGCGTTTTTCACCATTAAGAAATTCGTGCGCGCTTAACAGCGGCTTAATATATGGTTCCGCTTCGGGTTCGGTTTTAAGAAACGCGACCTTCTCTAAGTCAGAAAGAATAAGGAAACCTCCATCGTTAGGCATACTTCCAAACGAAATTTCGGGAACATTGCAAATTGGCTGGTTTCTTTTTAAGATGATTAAATCTTTCCCTTCAATCAGATAAGGATTCACATTTTTTACAATCAGCTCATGTGGTTCACTTTTGCTATCGTCATATTCGTAAATGAGCTTTTCGGGAATATCGAAGTTTGAAAAGCCGATGATTACTACATGAACCGCAGCATTCGCCTTGCCTTCGTTGCCCCATTTGAATGTGCGGTGGGCAAAATGGATTTTGATTTTGTAGCGGTTAAACAGTTCGTTCCACAAAATGCCAACCTGCTCGCCTTGCGAAATTGAATTGGTTGAAACAAAGGCAACTTCGATATTATTTTGTTCCAAACCCGACAGGTTTTTTTTCAAACCTGTCGGGTGTGATAATTCGATATTATTTTGATTCAGATATTGGGCGGCTTTGATGTACCATGCGGAAACATAGTCGAGAACTCCGGCGCCTTTAACTCCCCGGAAAATAAACTCCATGTCGCTCTTTTGTGAAGCGTTTTGCAGTTGTTTGCCAACAAACGGCGGATTGCCAAAAATATAATCGAATCTGATTCCGTTTTTAGCGGGTTCCTTCGGGAAACACTCAAATTTACTGGCTTTCTCAGTAATTACATTGGCAGTTTTGAAGTGAAAATCCGGTTCGCTGGCAACAACTCCGGTTTCGATGTAATTTAAGTTTTCGGCATAAATTGTAACGGTTTTCTCAGGATTTAACAAACTATCCCAATCGGTGCGCAGGGCGTTTCCATGGATAATTACTGCCGATTTTTTCAAAGGAATACGAGGCGCGTAATCGCCAAATTCGTTAAAGAAAATCATATTCATCTGGTGGTCCATCAACCAAAGCGCCACCTGTGCAATCTGTGCCGGAAACTCTTCACATTCTATACCGTAAAACTTGTCAACATTACATTCCATGAGTGTTTCGATGTCGAAAACCCTCTGACCTTTTTGCTGTACTTTAAGGATTTCAAGTTCAAGCAAACGCAATTCACGATATGTGATTACAAGGAAATTTCCGCAGCCGCAGGCAGGGTCGAGAAAACGGAGAGAAGCAATTTTTTGGTGAAAAGCCTTGAGTTTTCCGGCGTTGCCTTTAACAACCCCGAACTCCTTCCACAGCTTATCGAGAAACAAAGGCTTAATAAGTTTCAGTATGTTTATTTCGCTGGTGTAATGGGCGCCGAGTTTTCGCCGCTGTGTGACATCCATCACACTCTGGAACATTGAACCAAAGATAGCTGGCGAAATCTGGCTCCAATCGAGCGAGCAACACTCCAGAAGCGATTGGCGCATCCTGCTGTTGAACGAGGCAAACGAAAGCTGTTCCACGAACAATTGCCCGTCAATATATGGGAAGGCGGCAAGGCTTTCGTCTAAGGTATTCTGACGTTTATCAGTTGGCGTGTTTAACACCTGAAAAAGTTGCGCGAGGTGCATCCCAAGGTCTGAACCGTCTTCATTTGTTTTGTTTACTATGTATTCCTGAAACAACCGCGGTTCAAAGATGGAGGTATCTTCGGCAAAAAGGCAAAAAAGAATCCGCACGAGATATTTTTCGAGTTCGTGCCCGCTGTAACCGGCATCTTTTAAGGCGTCGTGCAGTTTTCCCATGAGGTAAGCCGCTTTTATATTTACGGCTTCTTCATTGCAGGCGTCTGCCCACTCTTTCGAAAATTTGACAGCGCGTTCCTTTATTTCATTCCAGCTTAGAGCCATAATTTTGTTTCCGGTTTAAAGATTTTGATCTGTATAAAAAGCCATATTTCTTCTTGACGACAGGGAGATTTATTTATTAAATCATTCTTCTGTGGCAGTTTCTGAAACTCTTTAAGGAGTTATTCTTTTGAGCTTTTCTGATAGTTCATATTTTTAGTTTTACAAAAAACCGGATTACGCCATTACGCCATATTTCTTCAATTGATCCAGCAACTTTTGTTTGTTTACAGGTTTTGGAAGGTAATCGTCGCAACCAGCGTCACGAGCCATTTTTGTATCTCCGCTCAAGGCGAAAGCTGTGCAGGCAATAATAGGTACTTCCTTGCGGAATGATTTGATTTCGCGGGTAGCCTGAAGCCCATCCATCACCGGCATTTTTATGTCCATCAATACCAACGAGATTTCAGGATGTTCGCGGCACTTGTCAACAGCCTCTTTTCCATTTACGGCTGAAATTACCGAAACGAATTTTTTCTTTAGAATTATTTTGAGATAGATTAAGTTTGATTCATCATCTTCGGCAATCAGGATGACTGGTTTATCGAGGATCGGAATGTTTTTAATCTCATCTTCCGGATTAACGTCTATCGCAATTTCATAGCTGGGCAGGGTAAAGAAAAACTTTGAGCCAGCTCCTTTTACCGATTGTACGTTCATTTCACCGCCGAGTAGTTGAGCCAACCCCTTTGCAATTGACAATCCCAGACCGCTGCCTTCAAAACCGCTATTGCGTGATAATTCTTCCTGTTTAAAACTCTCGAAGATAAGCGAAAGAGCTTCCGTTTTGATCCCGATGCCTGTGTCGCTTACAAAAAACTCTGGTTTTGCCGGATGGTCATCCGGGTTTATGGAATAGCCAAAAGTAATCTCTCCCTGTGTAGTAAATTTAATGGCGTTGTCGAGCAAATGCGACATGATTTTCCTGAATAACTCTGCATCGGAATTGAGGGCGATGGGTTTGGCGGGACATGGAATTTCAAGATGTAATTCAATCTTTTTACCCGCGCACAAAGGTTGAAATTGATCATAGAGTTGCTGAAATATCTGGTGAAGGTTGATGGAATTTCGTTTAACTTCCATATTTCCTGAAGCAATGAGAGAAATATCCATGTAATTTGTGATGGTATTTAGCAGGCGATTGCTGCTTGTTTCGATGTGCGAATAATATTCCGTCTTCTCATAGTCGGTGATATCGGGCAGAGTAATCAAGTTGCTAAACCCAAGAATACCATTTAAAGGAGTTCGTATTTCGTGGGAGATGTTGCTCATGAACGCTGTTTTAAGGCGGTTGCCTGATTCGGCTTTTACCAGGGCGTCTTCTAAACTGGCAATCATTTTTTTCCTTTCGGTGATGTCAATGAAAGCTCCTACTATTCCGGCAACCTTACCATTTTCGTCGAAGAAGGCATTTTTGGCAAAAAATACATCCATGACTTTACCGTTTGTATTGGTCAATTTTGATTCATAAACCTGATTTTCAGGATTGGCTAAAAGTTGCAAATCTTTTTGATGAAAGATTTCGGCTTGGTCGGGCGACCATAAATCCATGACCGTTTTGCCAATAATTTCTTCATAAGTCATCTCCATCAGTTTACAAAACATTTCGTTGCAACCCAGATAGCGCCCTTCTGTATCTTTAAAGAAAACAGGAACAGGTATTGATTTTAACAAAGCTTCGGTAAACCTAAGGTTGCGTTGAATTGTAGATTCCGCTTGCCTGCGCCCTGTAATATTTTCGTGCATCAAAACAAATTGTTCTGGTTTTCCAGCGCTGTCATTTAAGGGGAAAACAACCACCTGGATCCAAACAGGAACATCAGGAAATTCGGGGACTAAATGATGAGCATTATAATACAAATCAGGAAAATGAACTACCTCGCCGTTTTTCACGCGTTCGATTAATTCTCCAAATCCCTGTTGGTTCAATTGAAAATCATCAAAAACCGAATAACCGACAGGTGGCACAGCGCCAAACAAAGCGGTATGCGCTGAATTAACCTGAAGTGTGAATCCTTCCTTGTCAACAATTTGAATTGAAATTGGATTTTCGGTTATTATGGCTTGCAATATTCTTTCGGCATGTTTGCGCTTAGTGTTGGCAAGTGTTTGTGCAACTACGGAGGCTATTGTGCTTGCAAACGATTCCTCATCAGAATACCAGGTTCGCTTTTCAGCGGTATGTTCGAAACATACTACACCCTTCAAGTCGCCTTCAGTATAAATTCCAGCGTCGAGCATCGAACTTATTCCCAGCGGGGTAAGATAAGCTTGGGTAAATTCGCTGGTACGTGGATCCTGTTGCGCATCCCCGGCGGATATCCTGCTTTCATTATTTATAGCGGCAAAATAGCGGGGATAGTCAACAGATTTGAGAATGGCGCCTGAACTATGATTTTTTGTTTTATTTTCAAACAGCGAGATACATTGCAGTACGGTTTTATCATCGGAAAACAGCCAGATACTTGCGCGTTCAACCTGTATAGCAGTGGTGATTTCCTCCGTGAGCCTTTCTAAAGAGCTTATAAGGTCGCCATAAGAAATTACCTCATCTTCGGCAATCCTGGCGATGGAATTGCGTTGTCTGCGTGAACGCTCCTGGCTTTGGAAAAGTACCTCCTCAGCCAGCTTGCGTTCTGAAATATCGCGTACAATTGTCAATACGGTGTTTTCAGAAGCCGGAACAATGCGCGCTTCGTAAAATTCCTGGTTACCGTTGATAATGGTTGAATAGAAAAATTGCACCAATTCTTTGCTTAGCAGCGATTGGTTGAAAGCGGCAATAGCTTTAGCGGCAATATCGGGAGGGAACAAATCGCTGATATTTTTTCCGATAAGGGATTCTCTTGGTTCAAAGAGTTTTGAATCATCTTCGGTATAAACTTCGAGATATTTACCATCCTGGTTGAAAACAAACAACAAATCGGGAATTGCTTTAAGGATAGCTGCTTTTTGATTTTCACTTTCGAGCAGTCCGGATTCTGCCTGTTTACGTACTATGATTTCATTATTCAGCGACTTATTCTTTATTTTGATCCTAACTGAAATTAGCAGCACAATGAGCAATAGCAGAATTAACGCGCTTGATTCGATTACACTAAATAATAAGAAATTATTCCACAACTTTGCGTTAAAATCCATGGCAAATACGGCTGTAGTTTTGCCAGTAGCTTCATCTTTAACGGGAATAACCACGCTTCTCCACTTTCCCCATCTATCGGAAACAGGAACTGTTATTAACTCTTTCCCGTTCTTAAAAGGTAGGTAATAGGCTAAATCAGCTTCGGTGTATTCCTGTCCTGGCGGTGAATAATCTTTTGAATTTTCCGGCTCTGAATCGGAAATAAAATATAATTTACCGTTTTGTTTGGTGTATATATACGCAAATCTTGCCTGGGAATTGACTCGGATAATTGCTTTCAAAGTATTTTTTATAACCTGATATTGTGGCTTTTCAATATCGCCTGGCTTCGCTTCAAGGGCTTTTAAATCCTCTTTTGGCAACGTCGCTTCAATGGATCTTGCAATTTGTAAAGTTTGGTCTGATATGTCATTTTCAATTCTTATCCAGTTAAACCGGACATACAGCACACCAAAAATTACAATTATCAGAAAAATAATAATTTCCGGTATTGGGTTTATGCTGATTGGATTTTGCTTGTTCATAAATATTTGGTGTAGATTTCAATTTTCAATTTGAAAAAACGGACTTCCTTCCCTTCTGAAGATTTCCAGCAAAATCTTCCCGCCGGGATTTGATAATTATTATGTTACTCCCGGTTTACTCGCAAATATAGCGAATACTGCAATAATGAGACAAAGAGACCAATGTAATTTTCGACATATTACCGGGAAGTCAAATTTTATTGATTTGGCAATTTGCCATTTTGTCAAAAAATTCTTCTGTTTTTCGTGTTACCTTTCCCATGCGATACACTTTATAACTGTATATCAATTCATTATAGTTTACAAGGTACAAATAAGGTACATTTATTAACGAAGACACTATGTTTTTTCTAAGGGCAACTTAAAAAAAAGCCCTTTCAGGAGAATTAATTCCAGGACTAAACGAATCCCGAAGATTGAAGTAACTTTGTTTGATGA
>JBAXRP010000229.1:0-7197 GCA_037131145.1 Bacteroidota bacterium | reverse complement strand
GGTATAATCCATGAAACCTTTATGGTGTAAAACTGACTGCTAAGTTTCCGCGTATCCTGTTTCCCGGTGTCGAAATCGCGTTCGCGGTAAGGTTTTGTCCATGCCTGCATGAATTCAAAACCAACTGAGAAGTTTAGCAATCTGGTATTGCTGAGGTACATATAGCCCAGATATCCGGTAACGGCGATGCCGCCATTCAATCGGTCGTAACCATTTTTGTAATCTCCGAGTAGTTGAGGCGCGGTATTGCCGGGGTTGTGAATTCGGATTTTATCCTGAATATAACCCGCCCCGGCAAGAAGGGTAAATCCTGAATTGGGATTAGGGGAAAGCAGCGGGATGACTTTTCCAAATTTTGCAAAGAAATTATATCCACGTTCATAATAAACAATGTCGGCGTAATAACCATTGGCGTCAATAATGAAACCATCGGGGGTTGAAATTACCTTGAGCAGGTCGTCGCTGTTTTTTACCGATTGTCCGAACATGAAATTTCCTTCAGCGCCAAAAACCCAGTTGTGTCTTGTCTTAAATAAAATACCGCCGCCAATGCTCGAATTACTGCCGAACTGCAAAGCGAGGTCGCCGCCGGGAAACTGATATCCGTAAGTTGCATAAATAAGTGGCGTGAAAATAGCCGAATCGTGAATATTGACTTGCGAAAGGGCAGTGGAAACGATGAGAGAAACTGTAGTGAAAATCAGAAGTAATTTCTTTTTCATACCCGAAAGAATGGTTGATTTTAAAACCTGTAAACCAGGCCTAGCGTAACATTAAACGTAGCAACCAACTTCTTTATTTCATAAGTAACCGGCGCGGAATAAATCGGCTCGATAACGATTAGACCGGTTACCGGGTCTCTGTATTCTTTATAAAATAAAAATTGTGAAGAATACTGCTTGTTTTTCGTGGGCCAGCCGCCCATAAAATTAGCGCTAACCTTTATTGCTATATGAGAAGAAAAAGCGTAGCCGATACCTGCTGAAATCCCATACCCGAATCCTGTTCCCAGATTAATATCCCGTTTCATCCCCGAAGTATCAGTAGGATCGGGAGTGGTAAAGTTTGCGCTGGATGAAACGATGAGACCTCCTAAAATCTTTGCATCTATAAATACTTTCTTAAACGTTTTAATAAAGACCGGACCAAACAGCAGGTAATGATTTGACCATGAGCCGGGACCTAATGAGCCTGACGACCACCCGTCGGGTCTTAATGACTTCGTATAATCATCCAGTGGGTTATTCTGGAATGTGTATTGAATAGCGACGCCAAAATCCTTTGGTCCCAGCCAATGGTAAGTTAATTGAGCCATCCAGCCATTTGTTGCATATCCGGCTTTTGTGTTTGATTTATCTAATGCCGCATAGCTGCCCATAACCATTGAATAGCCTGCTGAAAATTCCAATCCCATGTTGCGGAATTTCTTAACCTTCACGCTGTCGGATTGATGCTGTGCAAACAAGCCCGAACATATAGCAAGAATAATGATAAGTATGGTTGCTTTTTTCATCTTCCGGTAATTGTTGAATGGACAAAATTAATGCTTTTACCCTGATCACTATGAGTTTTTTTCGTAGTTTTGACGATTAAAAATTAGCAAAGTAGCGAGGTGGCGAAATAGCGAAATTTATAAAAATCAAAGGAAAAACTCAAACTTAAAAATTTTATGCGAAAAAATCTTATTTGCTTTTTGCTGGCGGTGGCGGGCTTCGGCTCAACTTCAATGGCTTGTACGAACTTTATTTTTACCAAAGGTTCCACTACCGACGGTTCGGTGATGATCACCTATTCAGCCGATTCCCATACCTTGTATGGCGACCTGTATCATTGGCCTGCGCGCGATTGGCCTGCCGGCGCCATGCTTGATGTAGTTGAATGGGATACTTATAAACCACTTGGAAAAATACCTCAGGTTAAACATACATACAATGTTGTTGGCAATATGAACGAAAACCAGGTTGCCATTGGTGAAACTACTTTTGGAGGGCGTGAAGAACTTAGCGAACAACCGGGCGCAATTATGGATTACGGTAGTCTGATTTACATTACTCTCCAACGCGCGAAGTCTGCCCGTGAAGCCATTCGTATGTTCGGTGAATTTGTCGCAACTTATGGATATGCCAGCAGTGGTGAGTCTTTCTCCATTTCCGACGCAAACGAAGCATGGATTCTCGAATTGATCGGCAAAGGAAAAGCTGAAAAAGGCGCCGTTTGGGTTGCAATGCGAATTCCCGACGGATATGTGAGCGGTCATGCCAACCATCCGCGCATCACACAGTTTCCGCTGAATGATCCCGAAAATTGCATTTATTCTCCCGACGCGATCTCCTTCGCCCGGAAAATGGGATGGTTTACCGGCGAAGATAAAGAATTTAGTTTTTCTGATACCTACGCTCCCCTCGATTTCAGCGGCGCCCGCGCCTGCGAAGCCCGCGTGTGGGCAATGTTCAACAGGGTTAATGCCAATATGGGACAATATCAGGACTATGCCATGGGAAACCTCGTCAAAGGCAAATACGGATATGTTTCTAACCGGATGCCATTGTGGATCAAGCCGGATAAAAAAATCAGCGTCAATGAGGTAATGAACCTGATGCGCGACCACTACGAAGGCACAAAAATGGACATGAACAACGACATCGGCGGAGGTCCTTTTGCCGCTCCTTACCGCTGGCGCCCAATGACATGGAAGGTTGACAGCGTTCCTTATATTCATGAACGCGCCACCTCAACACAGCAAACCGGTTTCGTTTTTGTTGCACAGTCGCGTAACTGGCTGCCAAATCCTATTGGCGGAATTTTTTGGTTTGGCGTTGACGATACCTATACTATGGTCTATTCGCCTATGTACTGTGGCATGACAAAAGTTCCCGACGCCTATAAAGTCGGAAACGGCGATTTGCTCACCTTCTCGCCAACTTCTGCATTCTGGGCGTTCAGCATGGTTTCAAACTGGGCATATACCAAATATGACTATATGATTAAAGATATTCAGCCGGTTCAGCAGGGTCTCGAAAAGAAATATGTTGCAGAGGTTGCCGACATTGATAAGAAAGCGGCTGAACTTTATAAGAAAGATAAAACCTCTGCAATCAAATTCCTCACCGAATACTCTGTTAAAACCGGTCAGGCAACGGTTAAACGCTGGCAGGAACTTTTTCAGTACCTTTTCGTCAAATATATGGATGGCAATGTAAAAAAGGAGAAAGATGGTAAATTTGAGCGGAATCCTTATAATCAGCCGGTAATGCCTTCACAGCCGGGCTATCCGCAATGGTGGCTGAAAGAGATCGTAAAACAGCACGGCGAGACAGTCAAACAAATCGGACCTTCCGCTCATTAAATTAAGAAAAATCCATCATCATGGAAGAAAAGAGTTCATCCAACCGGAAATATATCATCATTCTTGCCATTCTTGGAATTTTAATCATTGTATTGCTTTTCTGGTTATTTATTCAGCGTTCACAACTCTTGAAACTGGTTAAAGCCAAGGAAGTTGAGAAAACCGAATTGCAACGCGACCTTGATTCGCTGATGACAGAGCACAACAAAATCAAGGCTTCGTTTGGGGCGCTTTCCGACTCGCTCAGTTCAAAGGATAGCATCATTCAGCAAAATGCTCTCGAAATCCAAAAGTTGCTTAATACGGAATGGGAATATAACAAGATTCGCAAAAAATTTGCAATGCTTCAGAAAGTTGCACAGGGATATGTTCATCAGATGGATTCGTTATATACTGTGAACCGTGAATTAACTAATGAGAACGACCGCATACGACAGGTTGTAAAAACCGAGCAGAACAGGAACCAGAACCTGATGAAGGACAAGGAAGAACTGAAAGAGAAGATGAATCAGGCTGCATTTATAAAAGCCTACAACGTGACGGTTACCCCTTTTAAATTGAAATCAGGCGGATCGAAGGAGATCATTACCGATAAAGCCACACGTACCGACCGGCTTAGGATTTGTTTTACAATCGGGGAAAATCCGCTTGTCGCTCCGGCAAAAAAGAGCATTTACATCCGTATCCAGCGCCCCGACAAAGTTGTTGTTATTAAAAGCAAATATGATACTTTTACTTTTAACGGACAAACGATTCCGTTTTCTCTGCGCGAAGATATTGATTACCAAGGAAAGGCTATGAGCGTTTGTGTTAACTGGACTAAGAAAGACAAGGAAAGCCCCGCCATGAAAGGCAGGTATATCGTTACCGTTTTTACCGATGATTCTGAAATCGGAACGGGTTCATTTGAACTGAAATAGTCAGCTATGCGTATCGGTATTTTAACAGCCGGAGGCGATTGCCCCGGTATAAATGCAGCCATCAGGGGAGTAGGAAAAACTGCAATCCTTGAATATGGCATGGAGGTTATCGGGATTTCATCGGGATTTCTTGGACTCATCAATGAAGAATATGTTCCGCTTGATGAAAATACACTCTCAGGTATCCTTACTCTCGGAGGCACTATTCTTGGAACATCGAGGGAGAACCCTTTCAAGAAAAGCAGCGCCTTCAATGCCATTGATAAACCAAAACTCATTAAAAAGCACTACCAGGAACTGGGACTCGACGCTCTTGTTTGTATTGGCGGCAACGGCACTCAACGCACTGCGGCTCAGCTTTCGGAAGCGGGACTTAATGTTATCGGAATCCCCAAAACCATTGATAATGACGTGTGGGGAACCGACGTAACCTTTGGGTTTGATTCTGCCTTATGGATTGCCACCGAA
Source organism: Bacteroidota bacterium (assembly GCA_037131145.1). Classification (GTDB taxonomy): domain Bacteria; phylum Bacteroidota; class Bacteroidia; order Bacteroidales; family FEN-979; genus CAIVAT01. The sequence goes on along the minus strand of JBAXRP010000229.1, from coordinate 2,463 downwards.
GCCATTGACCGGCTTCATACCACCGCCAACAGTCACAAACGGATTATGGTTATCGAGGTTATGGGGCATCATGCCGGCTGGCTCGCGCTATACTCCGGTATGGCAAGTGGCGGCGATGTAATCCTAATCCCTGAGATCAATTTCGACATTAATATTGTTGCCCGCTGCCTGAAAAAAAGGGCTGTCAATAAAAAACCATATTCCATTGTTGTTGTTGCCGAAGGAATACAAACCCCCAGAGGAGAGTCGGCTGCCAGTTTTGTTGGCGCCAGCATTAAAGAACTCACCGGATTGGAAACAAGGGAAACGATTCTCGGTTACATTCAGCGGGGAGGCAGTCCTTCGCCAATGGATCGCGTATTGGCAACAAGGTATGGCGCTTTTGCGGTTGAATTAATTGCCAGGAAAAAGTTCGGAGAAATGGTGTCCCTTAAGGGAGATACCATTACTTCTGTTTCTCTTGCCGAAGTTGGGGGTAAGCTCAGGCTTGTCCCACAGGATCATACTTTGATTGAAAAAGCAAGAAAGATGGATATCTGTTTTGGACTTGAGGGACGTTAACCGGAAAATCTGATATCCTTTATATTCAATTGAAGGTTCACCGAACCGTTCCACTCATTTTCCTCGATATGGTAACAGATGTTGAAGGGGATTTGTTTGTCAATCAAGGCAAAATGTTCTCCCTGCTGGAATGCGATAGCCGATAAAGGACCTCCCGCCACATCCGGGTGCACCACGGCAAGTTTCAGATGATTTTTTCCAACCACACGCGAGCCACCGGCGTCAATAACCCCATTGGTGACAAAGAGTGGCGCCATATTTCCAGGACCAAACGGGGCAAATTGCTTTAAAACATTGTAAAACCTGGTGTTGATAACATTCAGAGGCAACAGGGCGTCAACATCAACGATGGGCAACAGTTCAATACCTTGAAGGCGTTCCTGCACTGCCGCTTCAAACCGATCGCAGAACCTGACCAGATTTTCGGGTAACAACGAAAGCCCTGCCGCGAACTTATGTCCCCCGAAATGCTCCAGCAGATCGCTACATGAATCTATGGCTTCATAAATATCAAAATCTCTTACGCTGCGGGCAGAACCAGTTATCAAACCATTTGAAAGCGTAAGAACAATTGTAGGACGGTAATAAGTTTCGGTTAACCTTGATGCAACAATTCCGATTACACCTTTGTGCCAGTCGGGATGATAAATTACCGTTGAACGCGCCGACCTCAGTTTAGCGTCGTTTGCAATCATGCCAAGAGCCTGTTGAGTAGCAGATGTATCGAGTGTTTTACGTTCGGTATTGTAATCATTTATCTGTTCAGCAACTCGTTTGGCTTCCTCATAACTATTTGAAATCAGTAACTTTACCGAATTAATCCCACTTTCGATTCTTCCTGCGGCATTTATACGGGGACCAATCAGAAAAACCAGATCGGAAACGGTGAGCTCACGATTGAACACACAACCACCAATAATTTCATCGTTTTTCCTGATAGCCGAAAAGGTGAGCAAAGCCTCAAGTCCTGGTCTGGGCTTGGAGTTAATCAGTTTCAAACCATAATAAGCCAGTATCCGGTTTTCCCCGGTAATGTCAACAATATCACTGGCGATACTTATTGCAACCAGGTCGAGATATTTAATTAGTCGGTCAAAATGGATATTGGTAATCCTCGCATAAGCCTGGATAAGTTTAAAACCTATACCGCAACCTGATAATTCCTTATATGGATAGGGACAATCGTTGCGTTTGGGATCAAGGACAGCAACGGCGGCGGGTAATTCAGCGCCCGGACGATGGTGGTCGCAAATTATGAAATCAATGCCTTTGCTTGTGGCATAAGCAATTTTTTCAACAGACTTGATACCGCAATCAAGCGCAATTATCAGTTTCACATTGGTTTCGGCGGCGTAATCAATGCCTTTGAATGAAATTCCGTATCCTTCGTCGTACCGGTCGGGAATGTAAAAACCTATATCTTCATGAACAGTATTCAGAAATGTATAAACCAGCGCTACCGCAGAAGTGCCGTCAACATCATAATCGCCATAAACGAGAATGCGTTCCTTTCCGTTAATTGCGCGCGTAATCCTGTTGATGGCTTTGTCCATATCCTTCATAAGGAATGGATCAAAAAGATGATCAAGGGCGGGCCTGAAAAAAGTTTTTGCCTCATCAAATGTATTTATTCCACGCTGCACCAGCAAATTGGCAAGCGCCGGTTCGATATTAAGCACATCTGATAAATGTTTGATTTTTTCAGAATCCCCTCTCTGTTTCAGCTCCCAACTTTTTTCCATCTTACATTTCTTAATGGCTAAAATACAATTTATTCCCGAATCAGGATAATTTCTTTTACAAATCCACCCCTTATTCGCTACTCGCTACTTCACATTTTTTCGTCCTTCGTCCTTCGTCCTTCGTCCTTCGTCCCTCGTCCTTCGTCCTTCGTCCTTCGTC
>JBAXRP010000228.1:0-7234 GCA_037131145.1 Bacteroidota bacterium | reverse complement strand
TTTCAGGAAACTGATAGGAAAATCAGAGAACTTGACAGATTGTTTACAAGCCAATGGGGAAAATTAGTTGAATCGCTTGTTGAAGGAGATTTAATAAAATTGCTCAAAGAAAGGGAAATTCAGGTAGAAAGCATTGTCCCAAGGCGAAAGGGGAATAAGGCAGGACAGAATTATGAATTTGATTTAATTGCCATAAATGGCGTCGAATTGGTTATTGTTGAAGTTAAAACCACTTTACGTCCTCAGGATATTACCGATTTTCATGAGAAATTGTGGAAAGCAAAAACATTTATGCCCGAATATCATGATAAAATTATCTATGGGGCAGTAGCTTTTATTACTGCCGATGGAGGCAGCGAGCGAATGGCACAAAATCAGGGTCTCTTTGTAATCAAAGCCACCGGCAGTAGTTCGGCAATTGTAAATGAGCCTGGTTTTAAACCAAAAGCGTTTTAGCCTGGTCAGATAATTAGCTATTTGCTTTTAGTTTAAATGCACAAAACCGTGGTTATAATCGGTGATGGATCTTCACCAAATCCATGAGGTTGAAAAGTTTCCACAACCGTACAAATTGGCGCCCAATGCTGGATGGCGAAAAAACCGGCTTACTTGCCATCTGGGTTTTGTCCCGCCGCCGGCGCCGGAACATCACCGCAATATTATGTTTACGGATATGATAGCACAGATGTAACCGCAGGTTAAGTCACCAGCAAGTATCGGAACCGCGAACCGCGAACCCGGAACCGCGAACCTGGGGCCTCGAACCTGGAACTTGTGTTCAAAATGTCATAAGTTAAGCTGTTTGCAGTATAGCTGCGGATATCGCCTTTCGCATCAGGTCTCGGGAAATTTTCTTAATTTTATCCACTGAATAAAAAAAATTCTGCTTTGCATCAAAATATATTGAATATGAAGATACTTAGAAATATTTTTCGGATTCTGATTGGCTTGGTTTTTATCTTTTCCGGTTTTGTTAAAGGCGTTGATCCGCTTGGAACCGTTTACAGAATGGATGATTATTTCCTTGCCTTCAATATTCCCTGGTTCATTCCATTTAGTCTGTATCTGACTATTTTTATGGTTACGCTGGAATTTACTATCGGAATCAGTTTGATGTTTAACCTCTGGATCAGAAAGACTGTTTGGGTTTTATTGCCAATGATGATGTTTTTCACTATCCTGACATTTTTCGACGCAGTGTATAACATTGTTCCCGATTGCGGGTGTTTCGGCGACGCCCTGAAAATGACGAATGTTCAAACCTTCATCAAAAACCTGGTTCTGATGGCGCTTGTGGTTCCTGTATTTATTTTGCGCAAACAGTTTAAAAGCTTGTTTTTGCCACTCACAGACTTTGCCCTGATTATACTAGCTGCGGTAACAATTACCATGCTTTCGGTATCCTGTTACCGGCATCTTCCAATGATTGACTTTATGGGATGGAAGGTTGGAAATAAGGTTAACAAAAAGGAGAATAACCCGGTAATTTTTTATGTCACCTATAAGAATAAACTCACCGGAGAAGAAAAGGAATATATCTCGCCTAATTATCCCTGGAATGATTCGGTGTGGCTTTCTAACTGGATTTTTAAGAGTCAGCGGGCTGTTGACACAAACAAGGATAAAGGACTAACGTTGAGAGTTGAAGATGAGTTCGGCGCCGATTATACCCCGATTGTTCTCGATAATGTTGATTTTCACTTTATCCTTGTGGCATACAACCTGAATAAAACAAATACCGGGGGATTTCATAAAATTCTGCCATTTTACAAAAAGGCAATCGCAGATGGCTATTCATTTCTTTGCCTCACAAGTTCGTCGCCTGCCGAGATTCGGAAATTCAAAATTGCCAACGGCGCCGCCTTCGATTTTTTTATTGCCGACGACGTAGTGTTGAAAACTATGGTTCGTTCCAGCCCTGGACTGATCCTTCTGAGGAATGGCGAGGTGATTGATAAATGGGGTTTCCGCGATTTTCCTGCCTACGAAGAGGTAAAAACAGATTATCTGAAAAAATAGTTAATGAAAAAATTCCTCCTCAAACGCCTCTGGTACGGACTTTTGGTTCTTTTCGGAGTTGTAGTGGTAGTTTTTTTTCTCTTTAATGTATTACCGGGCGATCCGGCAAGGATGATGCTCGGTCAGCGCGCCGATATTGCTTCGGTTAAGGCTATTAATAAGGATCTTGGTCTCGATAAACCCCTTCTTATTCAGTTTGTGAATTACCTGAACGATCTATCACCTTTGTCGGCACATAATAATATAGATCGCGAGAGCTATTGGTTTCTGGATCCTGAAAAATATGGAAAAAACTTCACTCTTATAAAGGTTGGCAAAACTTCTGTCGTACTAAAAGCGCCATATCTGAGACGATCTTACCAGTCGAAGCGCAATGTTTCTGAAATTCTTGCCGAGGGATTTGTCAATACATTGATTCTTGCTGTTGTGGCAATGATTTTTGCCATGATTACCGGTATTGCCATAGGCGTTGTGTGCGCTCTTTATAAAAACAGTTGGATTGATCGGATCTCATTGGTTTTCTCCGTAATTGGCATGTCGCTGCCGTCATTTTTTGTCGCGATTCTGAATGCCTGGATTTTTGCTTTTCTTCTTGGTCGGTTTACCGGACTAAATATGTCGGGCAGTTTACTTGCCGTTGACGATTTTGGCAATGGCAGTTTTATTGAACTGAAAAATCTCATACTTCCCGCCTTCACTCTTGGCGTCAGACCTTTGGCTGTTATTGTGGAACTTACGCGAAATTCGCTGCTCGAAGTCATGTCGCAGGATTATATCAGAACTGCAAGAGCCAAGGGATTGAGCCGGAAAAGAATCATCCTGAAACATGCCCTTAAAAACGCATTGAATCCTGTTGTCACAGCCATTTCCGGCTGGCTTGCCTCATTGCTTGCCGGGGCGGTGTTTGTTGAATTTATATTCGACTGGAAAGGAATCGGACTAATCATTGTTAACGCCCTCGATAAATACGATTTTCCGGTAGTCATGGGAGCTGTTTTGTTTATCTCCATCATTCTCGTTGTAATTAACTTTCTGGTTGATATTGTTTATGGATTGCTGGATCCAAGGGTGAGGATGGAGTAGTTGCGAAATGGATGGAAGTGAAATTATAAAGTTTCAATAAACATTTTGTCCCGGACGGGTTTTTTAAACCCTTACAGGTCTTGCAGACGCTGTAAGGTTTAGCGGTTAGTCACTTGAAGTTAATCTGAAATGGTGGCATTACCGTGTCAGTTTGTAGGCAATTGACGATAAAGTGCGTAAATAAGCGGATTGCCGCTACGTAAGCGAACCCTGAAATTATCCATCGTGTATGGAAGTTTCATTGGATTCCACAAATAGGTAGTGAATTTCAGACTATGATGCCTTAACTCAATATCGCTTATACGGATAGAAATAAATGCACGACCCTCAACGCCGGGTTGGACGAATTCATTTACCGCCGCCGAAGTCCAGTAAACAGTTTTATCCCGTGAGGTTATTGTTGCCACCAACCATGCGCCGGGAAAAATTTGCGGCGTTTTCAAATCAATCGAAACATCAATAACGTCGTCGTGCGTGTGAATCATGTCGCGCAAACTGTTACTGTATGTCGGACCGAATTCCGAAGCCGTATCTCCCTGGAATGACTTGCAGCCTGAAATAAGCAGCGAATCGTTGCATTGTTTTGGATTAACATAGCCCCATTCAATAGGTATTGTTTCGAATGTATTGGTGATTTCCGAAAAATACTCATTAATCGCCCTAATCGGATGATTTCTCGAAAACATGTAAAAATCGCCGCCATTATACATTTTATGAGAAACAATCCATGGAAATTTCTCCTGAATTATCGCATAAGTTTCCCATGCCGTGGATGACAAACAACCAAAAACGACATAATTCTCCTGAACAGAATCGAGAAAATTCACCAATCCTTTTTTCCCGCCGGTATCTTCGAGGTAAACAACCGGCAGTCCCATAAATTCAGGTTTATTCAGATAATATTGATTGATCTCTTTTTTTATGTCAAGGATTACCTTGCAATTTTTAAATCCAAGCGAATCCAATGCCTTTTTCGATTCAGCGACAATTTCCCTGTATGGATGTTTATAAAATATGGTATAATGTCGGCGTTCAATAATTAGTGATGGAATCACAATAAGTGCGATGAGTAAAATCAAAATGAACTGGCTGCGGATACTGACGGTTTTAAAATATCCAAAAAGAAGGAATAACAAATAAGGGAACGAAAAGATCAGAACCGAATTCTGAAGAACAGCGCTACGGTATCTTGAATAAAAAAAACCAATCAGAAACGGGAGCAGAAACCAGATAGCCGAAATCAGGATAAATTTCCTGTTCACTGGCGGCGTTAACTCATACCAATACAAGGAAAGACTGATGAGAAGAAATATCAGCAGATAAACAAATACCGAAAAATGAAATACATATTGCAGATAATCAAACAGAAAGTCGAATCTCGGCTTCTGCAACCAGCCTTCCACGCCACCCATGCTAAGTTGATTGAAAAATACAGGCAGATGTGGAATATACAGGATAATAGCAGCGCCGCAGGCAGTAAGGTATTTAAAACGGTTATTGCCTGAAGAGAAGAATAATCCCGTTATTCCTACCATTACAGCGAATAACATACAAAAATGATGATTGTATGCGCACAAAGCGGCGGAAATGGTAAAACCGGCAAGGTTGAGGTAATATTTCTTTTGATGATGAAAAAGAACATTGGTCCAGAAATATACCAGCGCCAATGAAAAAAAAAGTCCGCTGGAATATGGTCTGGCAATCTGGCTGTACATCACCGTATATTGAAGAAATGATATAAAAGCTGCTGAAACCAGTCCGACCGTTGAGTTGAACCACTTTTTCCCAATCAGGTAAACCAGCCACACCGAAAGTAGTCCGAAAAGGATAAATGGCGTTTTCAGCGCGACTTCCGAAACGCCGAAAACCTTAATCATGTAATAAATGAATACCTGAACGCCGGCAGGATGACCGTCAATCTTTACACCTTTTTCAATCAGTTCATGGAAGCTGGTGAATTGCGCCCTGATAATGGCGCTGAATTCATCATGCGTAAACGGTATATCGGGCAGCCTCCAGAATCTTAAAATCGCGCCAATTCCCAATATAATGAGGATCAACCACGTATCTGTAATCCTAACCCTGCGAATGATGTTGTTGGAAAAATGAATCATGCAGATTGTGGAAAATTCGGTGTTGAGACGGGTTTCAAACCCGTCTCTATTTTGATTTATCGGGAAAAGGCGGCATTGCAGGCAGATCTTTCGGCCACGTTTTCAATTCCTCCTTCATCAGGTCTATTGCCTTGTTCAGTTGCTGGTCTTCGCCTGCATATTCCTTTGCAGGATCGTTGTCCACCTCAATATCAGGGTCAACCCCGTATCCTTCAATAATCCAGTTTTTTCCTTCAGTGTCATAAGGCGCAAATTCAGGTCTCATAAGCGAGCCGCCGTCAATGAATGGTAAAGAACCCCGTATTCCAACAACGCCTCCCCAGGTGCGTTTCCCAATGGCTTTGCCGATCTTCAGCTTTTTAAACTGGTAGGGGAAAAGGTCTCCGTCGGATGCGGAATAGTTATCAATGAGAATGCACTTCGGTCCCCAGTGCATTGGCAACCGTCCCGGCGCCGATTCGGTATTGCGCGACATGGTTATCATTGTCATCTCCCGGTTCAGCCGCTCGATTATCATTGGCGAAACATTGCCGCCGCCGTTTCCGCGGTCATCAATAATCAGAGCTCGTTTGGCAATCTGAGGAAAGAAATGTTTGATAAATTCATTCAGCCCTTCTGGTCCCATATCTGGAATATGAATATAACCAACTTCGCCGTTTGTGGCTTCATTTACTTTTCTGATATTATCCTGAACCCAGTTGTAGTAATAAAGTCCGGCTTCTTCATCTGTTGGAATTACGAGCGTTTTTCGCGCCCCCGCCTCCGACGCTGTTCCGTTCAAAGTCAATTCAACCTGCACATTGGCTTTATTCACCAACGCTTCATTGATGTTGTTCATCTCCTTGGTTGATTTGCCATCAATGGCAATAATGAAATCGCCGTCGCGTGCGTCAACCCCCAGTTCTGTCAACGGCGAGCGTGATTCCTTTGTCCAGTTTTCACCCTTCAGGATTTTATCAATTTTATAAAAACCCGATTGGTCGCGGCTTATTTTAGCGCCCAGAAGTCCCATTTTAATGCGTTTTGGTTCTGGTTTGTCTCCGCCGCCAACATAAGAATGTCCGATGCTTAATTCTCCAATCATTTCGCCGATGATATAATTCAAATCATTGCGATTATTTACGGAAAGGGCCAATGGTTCATATTTTTTCTGAATATTTTCCCAGTTTACCCCATGCATATTGGGCAAATAAAAGAAATATTTCATCTGACGCCACGATTCATGGTAAATCTGATTCCATTCAGCCTTCACATCCACGAACATCTTCATATTGTTCAGGTCAACCCAATCTTTTACTTCAATTTTTCCGCCTTTTGGAAGATCGATCACTCCGAATTTACCCCGGTCGCTCACCAGCATTTTTTTATGATCTGCCGATATTTCGTAATTATTGAAATCGCCAAGATTTGTCTCCTTCTGATCTTTCAGATTATAGGTCGTCAATCCACCCTGGCGGGCGCGACCCCCACCCTTTATATAATATACATTGTCGTCAATGCAGTTCAGTCCGAAATAAATTCCGGCGTCGCCAGGTAATCCCACAATGCGGCCAATTATTCCATCAAGATCAACTTTTACTTCAACTTCATTTTTTGCAGAAGATTCCTTTGACTCATCTTTTTTTACATCCTTTTTCCCTTCAGTCTTTGTATTTTTCCCCGGTTTGCTTTCTCCGTTAGCCTCTTTTTCAGTCTGTTTTAAAACTATTTCATCATTCTCAGGCGCGAATGGATTTGGAGTGTTTTTTGCAAGCGTTATAAAGTAAATTTTTGTCATATCGGTATAGGAGTGATTCCACTCTGTCCAGCTATATGTGGGATTAAAATCGCGGTTTGAAGTGAAGAAAAGATATTTTCCATTACTGCTGAAAACGCTATTTCCGGCGTCATACCACGTGTCAGTGACCGGCGTTTTTACTTGCGACGATAATTCATATAAATAGACCCTCGAAGTAGTTCTGCGATCGGGTCGGGTATAGGCGATCCATTTGCTGTCGGGCGACCAGTTGAACTCAGTA